>NZ_QRWO01000090.1:0-504 GCF_003459655.1 Collinsella sp. AF19-1LB | reverse complement strand
GAAGGCCGCGATGGATGTCGGCACAAAGTGGTCAATCAAGCTCACCAATGGCGAGACGATGCAATACCGCATTATCGGCATCAACCACGATGATCTCGCGGCCGGCTCCGGCAAAGCTGGGTTGACGTTCCTAACTACCTCGACGAACATCAAATCCCGCATGAACGCTACAAGTGACAACACCGGCGGCTGGGAGAAGTCGGAACTTCGCCAGAAGATGAACTCAGGCGAGATCTGGAACCTCCTGCCATCCGATTTCCAGTTCAAGGTTAAGGTCGTAAAGAAGCTCACGAACAACGTTGGCTGCGGCCATGAGCAGAACGAGGATACAGCCGCGGTCATGGCAACATCAGACAAACTGTTCCTGCTCAGCTACTCCGAGATCGTCCCCGCCTCCTATTGGGCATCCGGCTATCCCTGGACTTCCTCCGAGGGAACCCAGTACGAGGCGTTCCAGGGCAAGGTAACGAACAACTATTCGGGCAACTCTTGTCTTGGCATTGG
>NZ_QRWO01000009.1:0-74645 GCF_003459655.1 Collinsella sp. AF19-1LB | reverse complement strand
GAGGCTGTTGCAATGAAAATGACAATCAAGGAAAACGTTTTAACGTAAATTTGATTTTCAATTTCGAGCATTCTCGTGAAATTCAAGTCAAAAAAAGGTATATTAGGCGAGTGGTTAGTTTGTGGGCCTCAACGGCGGGCGCTGTAGCTTGCGGGGGCCTTACGAAAGGAGACACAATGGCAGTAAAGGTTGCTATTAACGGCTTCGGTCGCATCGGTCGTCTGGCTTTCCGTCAGATGTTCGGTCATGAGGGCTCCGAGATCGTCGCTATCAACGACCTCACCTCTCCCGATATGCTCGCTTACCTGCTGAAGTACGACTCCACGCAGGGCAACTACGCTCGCGATCACGAGGTCGTTGCTGGCGAGGATTCCATCACCGTTGACGGCAAGGAGATCAAGATCTACAAGGAGGCCGACGCCAACAACCTGCCTTGGGGCGACCTCGACGTCGACGTCGTTCTCGAGTGCACCGGCTTCTACACCAGCAAGGCTAAGGCTCAGGCCCACATCAACGCTGGCGCCAAGAAGGTCGTCATCTCCGCTCCGGCCGGCAGCGATCTGCCCACCATCGTGTACAACGTCAACCACGAGACGCTGACCGCTGAGGACAACATCATCTCCGCTGCTTCCTGCACCACCAACTGCCTCGCCCCGATGGCCAAGGGTCTGAACGACTTCGCTCCCATCGTGTCCGGCATCATGACCACCATTCACGCCTGGACCGGCGACCAGATGCCGCTCGACGGCCCGCAGCGCAAGGGCAACAAGCGTCGTAGCCGCGCCTGCGCCGTCAACATCGTCCCCAACACCACCGGTGCTGCCAAGGCTATCGGCCTGGTTCTCCCCGAGCTCAACGGTAAGCTCATCGGTGCCGCCCAGCGCGTCCCGACGCCGACCGGCTCCATCACCAACCTCTACGCTGTCGTTGACAAGAAGGTCACCGTCGACGAGGTCAACGCCGCTATGAAGGCCTACGCTTCCACCATCTCCGAGACCTTCGGTTACAACGAGGACGACATCGTCTCCACCGACATCATCGGCGAGACCCACGGCTCCATCTTCGACGCCACTCAGACCATGTGCTCTGACCTCGGCAACGGCCAGACCCTCGTTCAGGTCACCTCTTGGTACGACAACGAGAACTCCTACACCTCTCAGATGGTCCGCACCATCAAGTACTTCGAGAAGTTCGTTGCTTAATTTAGCTTTTAGCGAATAGCTCGTTGAGCGTCTAAAGAAGGGCGCGGCCTCATAGGGCTTACACCCTAGGGTCGCGCCCTTTTTATAGGAAATCGTCTGCCGTAATGGGAGGCAGACACGTACGAAAGGTAGAAGCAAACATGGCCTTTACCAAGAAGACCGTCCGCGACATCGATGTCGACGGCAAGCGCGTTCTCGTCCGCGTTGACTTCAACGTGCCTATCAAGGATGGCGTCGTTGGCGACACCACCCGCATCAAGGCTGCCCTGCCCACCATCAACTACCTCGTTGAGCACAACGCTCGCGTCATCCTCATGAGCCACCTCGGCCGTCCCGATGGCACCGGCTTCCAGCCCGAGCTCTCCCTTGAGCCTGTCGCCAAGAAGCTGGCCGAGCTCTCTGGTCTCGACGTTGCCTTTGTCGCCGACACCTACGGCGAGAAGGCTTCCGAGGCTGTCGCCGCCGTCGAGCCGGGCAAGGTCCTCGTTCTCGAGAACGTCCGTTTCGACAAGCGTGAGAAGAAGAACGATCCCGAGATCGCCAAGAAGCTTGCTTCCTATGGTGACGTCTTCGTTCTCGATGCCTTCGGCACCGCTCACCGCGCCCAGGGTTCCGTCGTGGGCCCCGCCGCTTACCTGCCTGCCGTCGCTGGCTTCCTGCTCGAGAAGGAGGTCGACACGCTGACCGGCATCTTCGCCGAGCCCGAGCGCCCCTTCGTCGCCATCGTCGGCGGTTCCAAGGTTTCCTCCAAGATCGGCGTTCTCGATCACCTCATCGACTCTGCTGACACCCTGATCATCGGTGGCGGCATGGCCTACACCTTCTTCCTGGCTCAGGGCTTGACCGTCGGTCAGTCCCTCAAGGAAGAGGACTGGGTCGAGCGCGCTGGCGAGATGCTCAAGAAGGCCGAGGAGAAGGGCGTCAAGATCCTGCTCCCCATCGACAACCGCGTTGCCGATCACTTTGGCGAGGACGCTGTCCCCGAGGTTGTCGCTTCCGACGCTATCCCCGACGATCGTGAGGGCATGGACATCGGCCCCAAGACCGAGGAGCTCTACGCCGAGGCTGTCAAGGGCGCCAAGACCGTGTTCTGGAACGGCCCCATGGGCGTCTTCGAGTTCGATAACTTCGCTCACGGCACCCAGGCTATTGCCGAGGCTGTTGCCGAGGCCGACTGCACCTCGATCATCGGCGGTGGCGACTCTGTCGCAGCTGTCAACAAGTTCAACCTGGCCGACAAGATGAGCTGGATCTCCACCGGTGGTGGCGCTTCCATGGAGCTCGTCGAGGGTAAGGCCCTGCCCGGAGTGGAGGCGCTTCTCGATGCCTAATCGCACCCTTCTTATCGCTGGTAACTGGAAGATGAACAACGACGTCGCCGAGGCCGCCAAGCTCGCCGACGAGCTGGCTCAGGCTCTGCCCGAGGTTCCGGCTGGCGTCGAGGTGCTCGTCTGCCCTCCGACCATTGACATCACCACGGTTCATGACCGTATTCAGGCTGCCCCCATCGCCCTCGGTGCTCAGAACGTGTACTGGGAGGCCAAGGGTGCCTTCACCGGTGAGTCCTCTTGCGACATGCTCAAGTCCGCTGGCTGCACCTACTGCATCATCGGTCACTCCGAGCGTCGCGATTACTTCCACGAGACCGACGAGGATCAGAACAAGAAGGCCAAGGCCCTCGTTGCCGCCGGTCTTGTTCCCGTCTTCTGCTGCGGCGAGTCCCTCGAGGTCCGCGAGGCTGGCACCTATGTCGAGCACGTCGTGAACCAGGTCAAGGCTGGCCTTGCTGGTCTTGAGATCACCTGCCCCAAGCAGGTCGTCGTCGCCTACGAGCCCATCTGGGCTATCGGCACCGGCAAGACCGCTACCGCCGAGGACGCTCAGGAGGTCTGCGGCGCTATCCGTGAGACCCTCAAGGAGATGTTCGGCGAGGAGCTCGCCAACGGCATCCGCGTTCTCTACGGCGGTTCCGCTAAGCCCGGCAACATCGCCGAGCTCGTCGCCAAGCCCGACGTTGACGGCGCCCTCGTGGGCGGCGCTTCGCTCAAGGCTGCCGATTTCGCCTCTATGGTCGTTAAGGCAGGCGAGTAGGACATATGGCACAGCGTCATCTTCCTGCACTTCTGATCATCATGGACGGTTGTGGCCTGGCTCCGGCCGATGGCGAGAACGCCGTCGCCGCTGCCAAGACGCCCTTCCTTGATAGCCTGTACGCTCAGTATCCCCACACCACGCTCGGTGCTTCGGGCGAGGACGTGGGCCTTCCCGACGGCCAGATGGGCAACTCCGAGGTGGGTCACCTCAACATCGGTGCCGGCCGCATCGTGTTCCAGGAGCTTTCGCGCATCAACAACGCCATCAAGGACGGCTCCATCGCCAAGAACGAGGTCTTCGTCAAGGCTATGGACGACGTCAAGGCCGAAGGCAAGACCCTGCACCTCATGGGCCTTATGAGCCCTGGCGGTGTTCATTCTCACATGAACCACGTCGAGGCTCTGGTCAAGATGGCTGCCCAGCATGGCGTCAAGACCGTTCGCGTCCACGCCTTCATGGATGGCCGCGACGTCGACCCGCAGTCCGGTGCCGGCTACATGAGCGAGTTCTGCGCTTTCCTGGCTAAGATCTCCGAGGAGACCGGTTGCGACGCTCGCGTTGCCACCGTTTCGGGCCGCTATTGGGCCATGGACCGCGACAACCGCTGGGAGCGCATCCAGCGTGCCTACGACGTCATGGTCAACGCGTCCGATGCCGATACCGACCCCGTTGCCGGTATCAAGGCCTACTACGAGAAGGATCCGCGCGGCGACGAGTTCGTCGAGCCCTTCGCTGCCCACAACGAGGGCATTCACGAGGGCGACGCGGCCATCTTCTTCAACTTCCGTCCCGACCGCGCTCGTCAGATGACTCGCGTGTTCACGGACAAGGAGTTCGACGGCTTTGAGCGCGAGCAGATTAAGCTTTCGCACTTTGTGACGATGACCGAGTACGATCCGACGTTTGACGTCGAGGTCGCCTTCCCCAAGACGTTCCCCGAGAACGTCTTGGCCGACGTTATCGCCGCCAATGGCCTGAAGCAGCTGCACACCGCCGAGACCGAGAAGTACGCCCACGTGACGTTCTTCCTCAACGGCGGCATCGAGGAGCCCAAGGAGGGCGAGGAGCGCGTGCTCGTCGCTTCCCCCAAGGTTGCTACCTACGATCTGCAGCCCGAGATGAGCGCTCCCGAGGTTACCGAGAAGCTCGTCGCCGCCATCAACGAGGATCGCGCTGATTTCTACATCGTGAACTTCGCGAACTGCGACATGGTTGGTCACACCGGTGTCTTCGACGCCGCCGTTAAGGCCGTCGAGGCTGTTGACGATGCCCTGTCCAAGGTTGTCCCGGCGATTCTCGCCAAGGGCGGCTTTGCGCTGATCACCGCCGACCACGGTAACGCCGACCACATGTTTGACGTTGCTTCCGACGGTTCCAAGCATCCGTTTACGGCTCACACCACCAACCGCGTGCCGTTTATCATCGTTGATGATAAGGCCAAGCTCACCGGTATCGAGGACGGCCGTCTTTCCGATATCGCTCCGACCATGCTCACCATGGCTGGTATTGAGCCTTCCGCCGAGATGACGGGTCGCGTGCTCGCCACCGAGGCCTAATAGAAAACAAATACCGTTTTCTAGTAAGGGGGTTGTCCACAACCGGACGACCCCCTTTTTGGTATTTCTGCCATTTCTACCCCGTCCCTAAATGGCAGGTGGGGGAGTGTTGGAGGTTGTGGTACAGTACTGGAGTTTGAATTGTTCTATTAAGGAGCTTATCTATGGGTCCGTTTCAGATTCTTCTGTTTGTCGTTTGGGCTGTTTCTGCCGTGGCGCTGACGATTCTCGTTCTGATGCATTCCGGTAAGGGCACCGGCGTTTCGGATATGATCGCTAGCTCGCTGTATAACTCCAGCTCTGCCACGGGCGTCATGGAGCAGAACCTTGACCGCCTGACCGTTATCATGGCTGTCGTGTTTTCCGTGTGCGTTGTGCTGTGCATGTTCTTCTTCCCGCAGGGCATCGTCGGCTACTAAGCATCGGCGTATATACGTTTGCAAAGGGTCCCGCATGTGTGGGGCCCTTTTTGTTTACAGACTTGTAACAGAGTCAAAATATCCCCACATACTTCGCCTAACTAAAGAAATTCTCGACCGTTAACCGGAATTAGCGCCATATTGTGCATAAAATGCGCTACTGTATTGCGAAACGTTGGTCCGCACTGCATAACCAGCCATAACGGCGGACCGCGTTTGAATGGTTCGATTGGGCTGTCTCGACGTTGCCCGGCCGAATTCACTTTGTCCTATCTCATAAGGAGGATGGCATGGCTGATTCTATGTTCCACCAGCCCGTTATGGGTCGTCGCGCCTTTGTTGGCGGCACCCTCGCTGCGAGCTCCATGGCTTTTCTTGCCGCATGCGGCAAGAAGGGCGGCGACGCTTCCGGATCTGACTCCGGTTCGACGCTGAACTTCTACATCAACAACCCGGTCTGCATCGACCCCTACAACGTCCAGGAGGATCAGGGCACTCAGGTCGAGTACCAGCTCTTCGACGCTCTGACGGAGTACGACCCCGAGAAGGGCGAGATCGTTCCGCTGGCTTGCGAGTCCTTTGAGGCTAACGACGACGCCACCGAGTTCACCTTCAAGATCAAGAAGGCTAAGTTCCACAACGGTGACGACGTTACCTCCAAGTCCTTCAAGCTCGGTTGGGAGCGTCTAGTCAACACCAAGTCGGCCATCGCCACCGAGTATGGTCCTTCCGAGGTCTCCTATCACCTTTCCATGGTTGAGGGCTATGACGATCTGCTTGCCGGCAACGCTACCGAGCTCAGCGGTGTTACTTGCCCCGACGATGAGACCCTCGTCGTCAAGCTGTCTTCCGCTTACGCCGACTTCCCCTTCGTCGCCTCTCACCCGGCTCTGTCCCCGGTTCCCGAGTGCGCCGAGTCCGATGTCAAGAGCTTCTACCTTGCCCCGGTCGGTAACGGCCCGTTCATGATGGACGGTAAGTGGGAGGATGGCCAGGAGATCAACCTCAAGAAGTTTGACGATTACTATGGCGACAAGGCCAAGATCGATGGCATCCACTTCCAGGTCATCAAGGACATGGAGACCGCTTACAAGGAGTTCCAGGCCGGTAACCTCGATGTCTGCGACGTTCCCGTTGCTCAGATCGATGCCGCCAAGAAGGACCGTGGCGAGTCCAAGGACGGTTACACCATGGGTGACGGCGAGCATATGCTGCTCGGTGCCGAGCCTTCCACGTACTATCTGACCTGCAACACCACGGCCGAGCCGTTCAATAACGCCGACCTGCGCAAGGGCATCTCCCTGGCCATCAACCGTGAGGCCATCTGCAAGACCATCTTCAAGGGTACCCGTACCCCCGCCGACGGTATTGTTCCTCCGGGAATCGCCGGCTACAAGGAGGGCGCATGGGAGTTCTGCGCCTATGACGTCGACAAGGCTAACGAGTACCTCGACAAGGTCGCTCCCGCTGGCGCTAACGGCGATCGTGGCATTAGCGTGACCCTTTCCTACAACCAGGACGGTGGTCACAAGGAGATCATGGAGTCCATCATCGGCGACCTCGCCAAGGTTGGCGTTACCGCTGTCTCCGATACCCCTGAGTGGTCTGCCCTGCTCGAGCAGTATCAGAACTTCAACTATCAGTTCGGCCGTCTGGGCTGGATCGCCGATTACCCGATCATGGACAACTTCCTGTACCCGCTGTTCCACTCCGACTCCCTCGGTGGCGACAACCGCTCCGGTTACAGCAACCCCGAGTTCGATGCCAAGGTCGACGAGGCCCGCACCACGGTTGATGACGAGGAGCGCATCGCCAAGATGCGGGAGGCCGACGCCATGGTCGCTGCTGACTGCCCGGTTATCCCGGTGATGTTCTACACGCACACCATCGCTGGCTCTGACCGCGTCAAGCATCTCTATGTTGATCCGCAGAAGCACGCCGATCTGGGTACCGCCGAGCTCGCCTAAGGGTTTTGCAGCTTCCGTGAGGGTCAAGTATTTACGTAGACCTCATGGGAAACATACAGTTCTCCCTAACCTGGGGTAAACTGGCTGATGGTAATTTTGGGATGCCGGTCTGGCGATCGGCATCCCATTTAGGTTAATCCCTAGATAGGGGAGTGGTATGGGTAAGTACATCGTTAAACGTGTGCTTCAGTTCATCCCGGTGTTTTTGGGCGTTACGCTGATTCTGTTCGCCCTCCAGAATATCGTGCCGGGAGATCCGATCAAGCTGATCGGTGGAGACAAGGCTCTGTCCCCCGAGGTGGAGCTTCAGCTTCGCGTTCGCTATCACCTGGTCCAGACGGACGAGGACGGCAACGCGATCCTTGACGAGAACGGCGACCCCGTTCAAACGTCGCTCGTGGACCGTTACTTGTATTACATGAACGGCCTGCTTCATGGCGATCTGGGCAATTCGTACCAGCGCAAGCTGCCGGTTACGGAAATCTTTGCCCAGAAGTATCCGTATACGGTCAAACTTGCCGCGTGCGCCATCGTGCTCGAGGCAATCATGGGTATCGGTGCGGGTATCATTTCGGCGGTTAAGCGTTATTCCTTCTGGGATATTTTGGTAACGCTCACCACGTCGATTCTCGTTGCCGTCCCGGCCTTCTGGCTCGGTATGTTGCTGCAGCTGTTCTTTGGCGTCATTCTCAAGGACGCCACGGGCGGTGCATTCTCCATGCCGATCTCGGGTGCCGGCGGTTCCAGCTCTCAGTATCAGGATTGGATGCACTATGTGCTTCCGACCATTACGCTGGCTTCGGTTTCGACCGCTTATGCCGCCCGCATTATGCGCTCGCAGCTGCTTGACGTCATGAACCAGGATTACATCCGTACGGCAAAGGCCAAGGGTCTCTCCAATCGCGCGATCATTATCAAGCATGCGCTTAAGAATGCACTCATCCCCGTCGTTACCTATATTGGTGTCGACTTCGGCGGCATGCTTTCGGGCGCCATCCTGACCGAGACGGTCTTTAACTGGCCCGGCATCGGCTTCGAGGTCTACCGCGCCATTAGCATGCGCGACTGGCCCATCGTTATGGGCGGCGTTACGCTCATTGTTGTCGTCGTTATGGTGATCAACCTGCTCGTCGACATTAGCTATGCATTCCTCGACCCGCGCATCCGCCTTGGCGGTCCGTCGGATAAGGCCTAAGGGAGGTACGTCTCATGCAGGAAACTGATTCTCAGTCTCAGGAGCAGGCTACCGCCACCAAGGCCGCATCTGCTCCCGCCAAGTCCCGCACGCTGTGGGGCGACGCTTTTAAGCGTCTTCGTAAGAACAAGCTCGCCGTTATCGGTGTCTGCTGGATCATCATCGTTGTTGTGGTCGCCCTGACCGCCGATCTGTGGGCTAAGCCCTGGCTCGGCTCTCCTACGGCTTCTGACTCGACCACCATGGCCGAGACGTCGCTGCTGGCTCCGTGTGCCGAGCACCCGTTTGGCACCGACTCTCTTGGTCGTGACATTCTCGTCCGTGTTATCTACGGTGCACGCGTTTCGCTTTCCGTCGGTATTATGGCCACCGCCATCTCCACGGTGATCGGTCTGGTCATGGGCGCCCTGGCCGGTTTCTATGGCGGCATCTGGGATACGATCATCATGCGCTGTGCGGACATCTTCCTGGCGTTCCCGTACGTGCTGTTCGTTGTTGCCATGATTGCCGTTATCGGTCGTGGTCTTCAGAATGTCTTTATCGCCATCGGCATTCTCGGCTGGCCTTCGATTGCGCGCGTCTTCCGATCCGCGATCCTGACGGTCAAAGAGAACGACTATGTTGACGCCGCTCGCGCTATGGGTGCATCCGATGCGCGTATCGTTATGCGCCATATCTTCCCGAACTCCGTTGCTTCTATCGTGGTCTATGCGACCATGAACATTGGTGGCGCTATTCTGACCGAGTCTGCCCTGTCCTTCCTCGGCATGGGCGTTATCCCGCCTACGCCTTCGTGGGGCTCCATGATTCAGGACGGTCAGCAGTATCTTCTGACTGCTCCCTGGATGATGATCATGCCCGGTCTGGCAATTCTCTCGACGGTGCTCGCCTTCACCCTGCTGGGTGACGGTCTGCGCGACGCCCTCGACGTCAAGATGAAGGACGCATAAGGATGAAGAAGAACAAGAACTATGTGGACCTGAAGGACCAGCCGGTTCCCGAGGGCCAGCATCTGCTCGAGGTCGATGACCTTAAGATGTATTTCCATACCGAAGATGGTGTCGTTCGCGCTGTCGACGGTGTGTCCTACACACTCGATCGCGGCGAGACCCTGGGTGTCGTCGGTGAGTCCGGCTCCGGTAAGTCCGTGACCGCCATGACCATCATGGGTCTTATCTCGATGCCTCCGGGAAAGATTGAGGGCGGCGACGTTCGCTATCGCGGTCGTTCTATCCTCGAGATGACCGAGGAAGAGATGCAGCACATTCGCGGTAACGATATCGCGATGATCTTCCAGGATCCTATGACCTCCTTGAACCCGGTCTATAAGATCGGCAAGCAGGTGGGCGAGGGCCTTCGTCTGCATCGTGGCTACTCCAAGCAGGAGGCGCTCAAGCGCGCCACCGAGCTTTTGGACCTCGTTGGCATTCCCGAGCCCGAGAAGCGCGTCAATGAGTATCCGCACCAGTTCTCTGGTGGCATGCGTCAGCGCGTCATGATTGCTATGGCCCTTGCCTGCGATCCCGATATTCTGATTGCCGACGAGCCCACGACCGCCCTGGACGTTACCATTCAGGCTCAGATTATTGAGCTTATGCAGGAAATGCAGGAGAAGAACGGCAACGCCATCATCATGATTACCCATGACCTGGGCGTTGTCGCCGATATGGCCGACAAAATCATGGTTATGTATGCCGGCCGTCCTGTCGAGTTCGGTACTGCTGAGGAAATCTTCTACGAGAGCCGCCACCCCTACACCTGGGGCCTTATCCGCTCCATCCCGGAGCAGGCCATCGAAGAGAAGAAGCCGCTGACGCCGATTCACGGCAACCCGCCTTCGCTCATGAACTTGCCTGAGGGCTGCGTCTTCTCTCCTCGTTGCCCCTATGCGACGGACAAGTGCCGCAAGCAGCGCCCCGAGCGCGTTGTCACCGAGTCTGGTCATTACTCTGCGTGCCACTACTCCGGTGACCCCGAGTTCCTCAAGAACGCTCCTGAGACGTCCCGTACGCGCAAGGATTCCAAGAAGGGAGGCGAGGCGTAATGGCAGATACCAACGAGCGTACTCCGCTGCTGAAGGTCGAGCACCTCTCTAAGGAGTTTCCCGCTGAGTCCGGCATGTTCGCCAAGCGCTTCTCCAAGCGTGTCGTCTCTGCTGTGAACGACATTTCGTTCGAAATCTATCCTGGCGAGACCTTTGGTCTGGTCGGCGAGTCTGGTTGCGGTAAGTCCACCACGGGCCGTACCATCATGCGCCTCACCAAGCCGACGGCCGGTAAGGTGTTCTTCCAGGGCAAAGATGTTGCCGAGATGAGCAAGCATGAGATCAAGGACATGCGTCGCGAGATGCAGTTTATCTTCCAGGATCCTTATGCTTCGCTCAATCCTCGTATGACCATCGGTGAGATTGTCTCTGAGCCCATGACCATTCACGGCGTGGGTACAAAGGAAGAGCGTATCGAGCGCGTCCGCGAGCTGCTGGACGTCGTCGGTCTGAATCCCGAGCACATCAACCGCTATCCGCACGAGTTCTCGGGCGGCCAGCGCCAGCGTGTCGGCATTGCCCGCGCCTTTGCGCTCAAGCCCAAGCTGATTATCTGCGATGAGCCCGTCTCTGCGCTTGACGTATCCATTCAGGCCCAGGTTCTGAACCTTCTTAAGGAGCTCCAGGACAAGTTCGGTACGGCTTATCTCTTCATTGCTCACGACCTCTCTGTCGTGCAGCACATTTCTGATCGCGTTGCCGTTATGTATCTGGGCAAGATGGTCGAGGTTTCGGACTGGAAGACGCTCTACAGTGAGCCGCACCACCCGTACACGCAGTCGCTGCTGTCTGCCGTGCCGGTGCCCGATCCGGATATCCAGAAGACCCGCAAGCGCATCATTCTCGCTGGCGATCCGCCGTCGCCGCTGGATCCGCCGACCGGTTGCCGTTTCCACACGCGCTGCCCGATCGCGCAGGGCATCTGCTCCGAGAAGCTTCCCGAGTTTAAGGAAGTCGCACCGGGTCACTGCTGCGCCTGTCACTTCGCGGAGCCGTTCCCGATCAAGGAATCGCACATCGACCTGTAGTCGGTTGTTCTCGTCCGGGCCCGCCTGGTGTTACTTTTCAGAACGTCCTCGGACATGTCGGAAGCCCCGCTGCGCGCTACGCGCTGCGGGGCTTCCTCCGTCCTGCGGAATGTTCTGAAAAGCAACACCAGGGCGGGCCCTGCGTTAACGCGGCAGAGGGGAGTGAGATTCCTTGATCGCTCACTTAATCTAATAGGAAAGTTAGTGAGGCCGGAGCTTTGGCTCCGGCCTCCCCATATAAGGGCTCGGCTTTGCCGAGCCACCAAATTTGCATCAGCCCCAGAACATGTTTGAGAACTGTGCCTGGAGTATGTGTTGGTAGGCCCCGAATCGGTGTTGCCTCCCGGCGCATTCCGCAGGGGGAGCGATATTTTGCAGCACGAAGTGCGTAGCAAAATATCGCCCATGCCCGAGGACGCGCCGGGAGGCAACACCGATTCGGGGCCGGGCATACGGATCTACCTGCGCATTTACAAATTCGTAAACTTTTTTGAAAAAAGTGCTTGCACAGTTCTCGAATCATAGGTTATTATCTTCCTCGTTGAACGCGCGGGTCCAACAAAACGAAGCGCGAATCAACAACATAGCATGTCGGAGTGGCGGAATTGGCAGACGCGCTAGCTTGAGGTGCTAGTGACCGCTTTTTGGTCATGCGGGTTCAAGTCCCGCCTCCGACACCATCGCATTTGAGAAGCCTCTTCGGAGGCTTTTTTGTTACCGATAGACGGTGGGGTCCACGATGGAAACGCTTGAACGCAACGAGTGGGCAGACGT
The DNA here is from genome assembly GCF_003459655.1 of Collinsella sp. AF19-1LB. NCBI lineage: Bacteria > Bacillati > Actinomycetota > Coriobacteriia > Coriobacteriales > Coriobacteriaceae > Collinsella > Collinsella sp. AF19-1LB. Next base: position 62,366 of record NZ_QRWO01000009.1, on the reverse strand, counting down.
TGCCCAACTAGTCGAGATCACGAGCGATGCTGTCATCATCTGCGAGCTCGACGGAACCATTCTGCATGTGAATAATCGCTTACTTGGTTTGATGTGCGAGGAACGCGCCGACGTCATCGGTGGAGATGTTAAAGACGTCCTGTACTCGTCCTCTTTTGAACGTGCGACGGAACATCGTCTGCCATTTGAAACTGATGGCTCCGAGAACGAACTGATGCTCAAACTGAGTGACGGCTCTTTTATTCCCGTCTTGGTTCGTGCGGGCTCCGTAACGCCTCCACGCATCTTTGGGCGCCGCGCACCACGTGTCCTGGTGGCGCTTCACAGTATCGAGGAACAGTATTCTCACGACCGGCAACTCAAGCGTGCGTTATCGGAGCTTAGAGTGGCGAACAAGCGTCTCTCTGGCACGCTCTCGGTCATTATGAGCACTGTGGGCTCCGATGAGTTACCCAGCCTGCTTGATACCGTTTTGAACCAGCTTGTAGGAACGCTCGATGCTTCGGGTGCCGCTATCTATTTTTCTGAGAGCGGCGGCTTTAAGCTTCGCGGTGTTTCCAAGGAGCTGCTCGACAGCTACCTGCCCGAGTTTTTGCCGTATGGCGCTGGCATTCCGACGTATGTTCTTCGCGAGTCGCGTGCTTGTCGCTTGTCGATTCAACAGGACCTTGAGGGCGATAAGGCCGCCTCCGGTATGTTCATGGACCTGGATAATCGTTCTAAGCACCTGTTGCGCATGCAGGATATGCCTCCGTACCGCAGTGAAATCTGTCTTCCCGTTTTTTACGGTACGCAGATCCTTGGCGTGCTGGAAGTTGGTTGGAAACGCCCCCAGGCACCGCTCGCCTATGACGTTAATGTGCTCGAGGTCATTTGCGATTACCTGTCTATCCAGCTGGTCGGCATGGCATCGAGCCTTCGCTCCCGTCGCACGGCCGAGCTTGGCCGCTCGCTCAATGTCTTGCGGGATGAGTTGTTTACCTTTCTAGACGATTCCGCCGCGGCTACCCAGGCGGTATCGTCCGAGATCTGCAATATGCTCAACTGCCATTTTTGCCCTATTGAGTATGACGCCAGTCTGGATTCCTACGTCATAGATTTTGAAGGCGGCAGTCGCGTTGCTTTGCCGGACGATCCCGAGAAGCTTTTCTTTTCCACGACGGCGCCAGCGGCACGTTTGGGGGCTGCCCCTGATGGCTTTGAGGCATCTGTTTTGGGCGGCACGAGTGCCGAGGACCTTAAACACGTCCGTATAACTCGCGTTGACGAATCGATGCCTATGGGAGGCTGGCTTAGAGCGCATGGCCTGCCTTGCCAGGGTCTCTACGTCGACGCCGGCATCGAGGCGGGGCGCCCGCGCTCTGAGGGCGATGGCAAGCACAGTAACGACGCGATCGTTCCTGCTTCTGTTGCGAAGGGCCCGACGACGCGCGCGCTGCTGCTTCGTGATGGTAGCCAAGAGCCGATTGATGACCTTGAATATGATTACTTGGTGCACTTGGCTCATGACTTTGAACTGATCTATGAAGGCGAATCTCAAAAGCGTGAGGAGCGCCATATCGCTCAGACCCTCCAGATTGGCATGAGAAATTCACTGGGGGATGTTCCGGGAATCGCCGCCGATTCGGTGTACCTGTCGGCCACGAACTCGGCGTTGGTCGGCGGCGATTTCTATGCGCTCATCCGTCTTCCCGACGATTGCGCCGTCATGATTCTGGGCGATGTGTCTGGCAAAGGCATTGAGGCTGCATCGATGTCCGCGCTCGTCAAGACGGCCCTGACGGCATATGCCTGGGAGGGCGCTGGACCGGCCCGCATGGCACGCTCCCTTAACAGCATGCTCATGGGCTTTTCGAGGGTCGAGACGTTCGTGACGGCCTTTATCGCCAAGATTGACCTTAAAGCCGGACGCGCAACGTATTGTTCGGCGGGCCATCCTCCGACCATGGTCATCAGGCCAGAGTCGATGCCGCTGGGTGGCGGCGAGGCCCGTGGGGGGGAGGTCGAGCTGCTTGGATGCCAATCGGGGGTAATCGGTGCCTTTGAGAGCATGGTATACGAGACAGGCGTGTTTACGTTCGCTCCTGGTGACATGCTATTTATGTACACCGACGGAACAATCGAAGCGCGTGACCGCTCGGGTGCTTTCTTTGGCGAGCAGCGCCTTCGCGACCTTCTGCTCTCTGTCTCGGGTGAGGGCGTGTCGGGCATTTGCGGCAAGGTCTTGGGCGAGCTTGACCGATTTACCGAATCGGCGCTGGACGATGACATTGCATTGGTGTCCCTTGAGTTTTTACGGGGTCGTTCATAGACGACGCTGGGCGGGCTGAATCCGTACGGTTGGGGAAACGAATGCATCGAGTGGGCTTTTTTGGGGAACCATGGTCGTATGAATGAGTGGAATGACATAGCGGTTTTGACGCCACCAGGCGATATCGACATCGCCACGGTGCCTGCGCTGCGTCGGCGGTTGGATGCTTTGATTGGCCGCGGCGTGCGTCGTGTCGTCATCAACTGTCAGGCTGTTAGCTTTATCGATTCGACGGGCCTGGCATTCCTGCTTACGCGCGCTCGTGAGCTCATGAGGCGAGAAGGCCTGCTTTCGCTCGTCAATGCATCAGGTGAAGTTGTTCGCTTTTTGGAGATTGCTCGTCTTGTCGATATCCTTCATGTCGCGGGGCCGGCACGGGAGTCTATTCCCGCCATTCCGGTGGGGGAGCTGCCTCGCTGGAGTAAGAGCGTCGAGGTCCGTCAGGGTATCGAGAATCTTCCATACTACCGACATCGTATCGCCGAACTCCTTGAATCGCTTCCGTTGCGCCGTGACGAGCGCTACGATGTCGCATTGGCGTCGGGGGAGGCGCTGGGTAATGCCTATGACCATGCGGGCGGTATCGGGTGCGTCCTGACGGTTCAGGCCTATAGCGATCGCGTTGTGGTTGAGGTGCTTGATCGAGGTGCCGGCTATTCTATCGATGAAACGAGCGAACCGGTCGCATCAGAGGAGCGCGGCCGTGGTATCAAGCTTATGCGTATGCTCGTCGATAACGTGGAGGTTGCTCGTCGTACGGACGGCGCCGGCACGCGCGTGCAGATGGTGAAGCTGTTTAGCGGAGCGCTGGAATCGTGTGCCTAGCCAATCGCTTTAGCGCGTTTAGCTACTAAGAACATGCGGCAGACAAGTTTTTTGAAAAAAGTACTTGCGTCTTTTGGACAACTCGCGTAAATTAATAACCCGCAAGCGGACATGGCTCAGTTGGTAGAGCACAACCTTGCCAAGGTTGGGGTCGCGGGTTCGAGCCCCGTTGTCCGCTCCATTGCATTTTCGGACCGTTTAGGCGGTCCTTTTTCGGCGAAGTGGCCAAGTGGTAAGGCAGAGGCCTGCAAAGCCTTTACCCCCGGTTCGAATCCGGGCTTCGCCTCCAGGCAACATCCGGGCGCTCCGGCGCCCGTTTTGTTTTACATATGCGGACATGGCTCAGTTGGTAGAGCACAACCTTGCCAAGGTTGGGGTCGCGGGTTCGAGCCCCGTTGTCCGCTCCAAACGCAGCAGCCCGACTACTACGGTAGCCGGGCTTTTTCGTACCCATCGCTTGGGCTCGAACCCGAGAGGGAGCGAGCGTTAAGCAAACGCGGAGCGTTTGTAGCGAGCTGGCGAGGTCGCCGGCAGGCGGCCGAAGCCGGTGCGGATCCGCGAAGCGGATACGCGGACGCCCCGTTGTCCGCTCCAACTATCTTACGCGGTTCTAACGAACCGCGTTTTTTGTTGACGCTGCGCGAGCCCCGGGCACCCCATCTTGCCCCTCAATCGTCGGTCGCGTACATAAAGTACGCTTCCCTCCTCTTTCGCGGCAACTTGGGGCACCCGGAGCCCGCTCGCTGTCGTGGCCGGAGGAGTGGGCCTTCCGTTCTTTTCACTGATCGATCGATTCGTCCCAGGAGACTCGAACCCGAGAGGGAGCGAGCGTTTGGGGCGTGGCTGTGGCGTTGTTTGCCGCGAATGTCCGCTTTGGGCGTATCATCGTGGGCATCTCGCATAACCTCGTTGCAAGGGAGATACGCCCCATGGCTACAGAAAAGTCTTCTTCGCGCTCATGGATGTCCGACGCCGCGATCTATCAGATCTACCCGCGCTCGTTTAAGGATTCGACTGGTTCGGGTCTGGGCGATATCGCGGGCATTACCCAGCAGATGGACTATCTTGAGCGGCTGGGTATCGAGGCCATCTGGCTGAGCCCGTTTTACCCATCGCCTCTTGTTGATGGCGGCTATGATGTGGCGGACTACTGCGATGTCGACCCACGTCTCGGGTCGCTTGACGACTTCGATGACATGATCACTGCGGCTCACGCGCACGGCATCAAGGTCATCGTCGACATCGTGCCCAACCATTCGTCCAACCAGCACCCCTGGTTCAAAGCCGCTCTTGCCGCCGGCCCCGGATCACCCGAGCGCGCCCGTTATATCTTCCGCGATGGTCGCGGCGAGCACGGCGAGCTGCCTCCCACCAATTGGAATGCCAACTTTGGCGGCCCCGCCTGGACGCGTGTTGCGGACGGTCAGTGGTATCTGCACATGTTTACGCCCGAGCAACCGGACTTTGACTGGTCATGCCCCGAGGTTCACGCGTTCTTTTGCGACGTCCTGGCGTTTTGGAGCGATCGAGGCGTCGATGGCTTTCGCATTGATGTGGCGCACGGTCTCGCCAAGGATCTCGACCGCGATGACCTCGACCGGTGGCATCTCGCCGAGGGCGATGACATGGTTGGCGACGGCACCCATCCGCTGTGGGACCGCAACGAGGTCCATGAGATCTATCGCGAGTGGCGCCGCGTGTTCGACCGCTATAATCCGCCGCGCAGCGCCGTTGCCGAGGCATGGGTGCTGCCCGAGCGCCAGTATCTCTACGCGCGTCCCAGCGAGCTTGGCCAGACATTCAACTTTGAGTTTGCCAAGGCCACTTGGACCTATGATGACATGCACGCTGCAATCGAGGAGGGCTTGAAGGCGGCTATCGAATCCAATTCTGCCTCGACCTGGGTACTCTCCAACCACGACGTGCCGCGCGTGGCGACGCGCTATGCCCTGCCGCAAATCAAGGCGACGCGCTACCACCAGATTGCGCTCGACTGGCTCTTACGCGACGGGTCGTCTTATGACGAGGACCGCGAACTCGGTGAGCGCCGCGCGCGGGCGGCCCTTTTGCTTGAGCTGGCGCTTCCGGGCTCGGCATACGTGTATCAGGGTGAGGAGCTCGGCCTTTTTGAGGTGGCTGACATTCCGTGGGCTGCACTCGAAGATCCCACTGCGACCAATACGCACGGACCGAAGCGCGAGAAGGGGCGCGACGGCTGTCGTGTGCCCCTGCCGTGGGTGGCGGCGGACGATCCCGCGCAGGGCGGATCGTTTGGGTTTTCACCGGCGGACGCCGATGCGGCGCCCCATCTGCCACAGCCTGCATGGTTTTCCGATTACGCTGCCGATAGGGAAGAAGCGGACCCGACATCGATGCTTGCGCTCTATCGCGACGCCCTCTGGCTGCGGCGCAAGCTGCGCGGGTGCGCCAACGATCTTGCGTGGCTCAATCTCGACGGGCGCACCGGCCTTGCGGATGGTGCCGAGGGCGCTGAGGGTGGCGTCATCGCCTATCGCCGCGACAACGGCTGGGCGTGTGTGACGAACTTCGGCGCAGTACCCGTGGAGCTGCCGGCGGGCAGAGTCCTGCTCACCTCATCACCGCTTGCAGACGGCAGGCTCGCGCAGGACAGCTCTGCCTGGATCATGCTCGGTGAGATATAGGAGTCTCTTGCGGCGAGCTTGCGTTTGCCTGCGCCTTCCGCGGCGGCTGATGTCTTCGCGAGGTTCGCGAGGGCGTCGCAAAACTTTTCAAAAAAAGTTCTTGCATAGGATGCGGGCATCACGTAAGATTAATCCTCGTAAGCGGACATGGCTCAGTTGGTAGAGCACAACCTTGCCAAGGTTGGGGTCGCGGGTTCGAGCCCCGTTGTCCGCTCCATTTGGGCGTTTAGCTCAGGGGGAGAGCGCTTCCCTGACACGGAAGAGGTCAGAAGTTCAAATCTTCTAACGCCCACCAAATGTTCGCAGCCCAGAGGCTATGTCCTCTGGGCTGTTTTGTTTTGGTTGCCAAATGTGTCGCCAAATACGTCACCAAATTTCGAGTTTTTGATCTTCCGGGATGCTTCTCAGTAGTCATCCGGGGAAACTCTCATCTTCTCCGTTTGCATACACATATCTTTCAAGGACTCGTGCCGCGGTTGCATGAGGCTCGGCAAGGCACGACCGCAACATGTTGGTCAAGCATTATCTTTTGGATTCTTTTGGCGTGAGCGGCTTGGTTTTGGTAGGATTTGTCAGCGGCTTGACTAAGGGGGTTTTATAACTGCCATGCAGGTAGCCGTGTTGGTAACGTTTTACCGACTTGCCAAGAGCCCCTCATAATTAATGCGTCTGCAAAATGACCAATTGCTTTGACCTGCTGAAACACTATATGTTGTGTTTGACTTAAAAAAAGAATACAGGATATAGATGCGTCTTTGTCGTATGATAGATGGCGGACAAAGAACGAAGACCTTAACTGCCTCTTTTGAACGTGTCCCTGAGCCGCTTGATCGGCTCCTGGGCATGTCCGCATGGAGACTTATGGTTTATCGAGAACACAGATTGCGCGACGGCGCCGCAAGACAGGGGCACGCCCTGCCGGGTATCGTTTGGCTCTGAAGCGCAATGAGACTACGACGCGAAAGAGGCAAGAGGATGAAGATCATCAAGCGCAGCGGCACCGAGGTTGTCTTTGACATCGAAAAGATCGTCAATGCGATCCGCGCCGCAAACTTGGAGGTCGTGGAGGGCTCTCGTCTTACCGACCGCCAGGTGATCTACGCGGCGCAAAACGTCGCCGAGGCATGTGAGAAGGCCGGCCACACCGTATCGGTCGAGGAGATCCAGGATCTGGTCGAGGACGAGATTATGCGCCTCGACTGCTACGAGGTTGCCCGCCACTACATCATCTATCGCTATGTTCAGAGCCTGAAGCGCCAGAAGAACACGACCGATGACAAGATTCTGTCGCTCATCGAGTGCAACAACGAAGAGGTCAAGCAGGAGAACTCCAACAAGAACCCGACCGTTAATTCCGTTCAGCGTGACTACATGGCCGGCGAGATCTCCAAGGACCTGACTCAGCGTGTGCTGCTGCCCCAGGAGATTGTGGATGCTCATAATGAGGGCCTGATCCACTTCCACGATTCCGACTACTTTGCCCAGCACATGCATAACTGCGATCTGGTGAACCTGGAGGATATGCTCCAGAACGGTACTGTTATCTCGGGTACGCTGATTGAGAAGCCGCACAGCTTCTCGACGGCCTGCAACATCGCGACACAGATCATCGCCCAGGTTGCATCCTCCCAGTACGGCGGCCAGTCTATCTCGCTGACCCATCTCGCCCCCTTTGTTGAGGTGAGCCGTCAAAAGATTCGCGGCGAGGTCGCCCGCGAGCTCGAGGAGCTCGGCGTTTCGGCATCTGCCGAGAAGGTCCGCGAGGTCGTTGAGGACCGTCTGCGTGACGAGATCCGTCGCGGCGTTCAGACGATTCAGTATCAGGTCGTGACCCTAATGACCACGAATGGCCAGGCGCCGTTCGTGACGGTCTTCATGTATCTCAACGAGGCTCGCTCGGCGCAGGAGAAGCACGACCTTGCCATGATCGTGGAGGAGACGCTCCGTCAGCGCTATGAGGGCGTTAAGAACGAGGCCGGCGTGTGGATCACTCCGGCGTTCCCCAAGCTTATCTACGTGCTCGAGGACGATAACGTTTACGAGGATTCCCCGTACTTCTACCTGACTCAGCTGGCTGCGAAGTGCACTGCCAAGCGCATGGTGCCCGACTACATCTCCGAGAAGAAGATGCGCGAGCTCAAACTGTCGAAGGGCGAGACCGCGGGCAACGGCGACTGCTATACCTGCATGGGCTGCCGTAGCTTCCTGACGCCCGACCGCTCCGGTAACGGCTTTAACAATGTTGCCAACGCGCTGAACTATGACCCGACCAAGCCCAAGTACTATGGTCGCTTTAACCAGGGTGTTGTGACCATTAACCTGCCCGATGTCGCGCTGAGCTCGCATCAGGACATGGACAAGTTCTGGAAGATCTTCGACGAGCGCCTTGAGCTGTGCCACCGCGCCCTGCTGTGCCGTCATGAGCGTCTGATGGGTACGCTTTCGGATGCCGCACCGATTCTTTGGCAGTACGGCGCCCTGGCGCGTCTGAAGAAGGGCGAGACGATCGATAAGCTGCTCGTGGGCGGCTATTCCACCATCAGCCTGGGGTATGCCGGTCTGTATGAGTGCGTCAAGTACATGACGGGTCACAGCCACACCGAGAAGGAGGGCACGCCCTTTGCCATGGCGGTTATGCAGCGCATGAACGACAAGTGCGCCGAGTGGAAGGCAGAAAGCGATATTGACTTCTCGCTGTACGGGACCCCGCTTGAGTCGACGACCTACAAGTTCGCCAAGTGCCTACAGCGTCGTTTTGGCATCATCCCGGGCGTGACGGACAAGGGCTACATCACCAACAGCTACCACGTCCACGTGTCCGAGGAGATCGACGCATTCGACAAGCTCAAGTTCGAGGGCATGTTCCAGCAGCTTTCGCCGGGCGGTGCTATCTCCTACGTTGAGGTTCCCAACATGCAGGACAACCTCAAGGCTGTCATTCGCGTGATGCAGTACATCTACGACAACATCATGTACGCCGAGCTCAACACCAAGAGCGACTACTGCCAGGTGTGCGGCTACGATGGCGAGATCAAGATTGTTGAGGACGATGGCAAGCTGGTGTGGGAGTGCCCCAACTGCGGCAACCGAGACCAGGAGAAGATGAACGTCGCTCGTCGTACGTGCGGCTACATCGGTACCCAGTTCTGGAACCAGGGTCGAACCGAGGAGATCCGCGACCGCGTGCTGCATCTCTAATAACCATCCCAGGCTGCCCCGTAGCGAGGCCCCGGACCTTTACTCGCTATTTCGGACAGTCCTGGCTCACGACGGAGGCGCCACTGGCGCCTCCTGTTCGTGCGGAACTCATATCGAGCAAAGGTCCGGGGCCTCGCTACGGGGCAGCCAAGTTGATGTAGCTGAGATGCAGCATGCGGTCTGCTCACTCTTCGAAGTTCTTAGCGGAAATAATTCGAGCTGCAGCTTCGATTTACTTGCGATGGCGGTTGAGCTGCAACAAAGTTTTTATTAGACCTCGAACCCTATGCTCGATGTTCGCTTCGTTCATTGAGTTACCCTTTGCATGAGGCCGGGACATATCGTCCCGCCCGCAGTTTCGCAGGCCGCAGGCCGAGAATGTTTGAGGACGGGATGATATGTCCCGGCCTCCCGGGAGAGTTACCTATGAACTACGCGAACATTAAGTATTTCGACATTGCTGATGGAGAAGGCGTTCGTACTTCTCTGTTTGTAAGCGGGTGCCGTCGTGGGTGCAAGAATTGCTTTAACTCTGTTGCGTGGGACTTTGCTGCGGGTGAGCCGTTCGATCGTGCCGTCGAGGACAAGATTATCAAGAGTCTCGATCATCCCTTTATCGATGGTCTGACGATTCTGGGCGGCGAGCCCATGGAGCCCGAGAATCAGGCGGGGCTCGTTGAGTTTGTCGAGCGTGTTCGCGCGGCCTATCCAGTGGGGTCGGGGAAGACCATTTGGTGCTTTACCGGTGACGTGCTCGAGGAGCTTATGCCGGGTGGTCGTCATCATACCGAGGTGACGGACCGCATCCTTGCCTGCCTCGACATGTTGGTGGACGGCCCGTTTGTTCAGGACCTGTACGATATCACGCTGCGCTTTAGGGGCTCGAGCAACCAGCGCGTGATCGATATGAACGCTACGCGCGCCCGTGCTGAGCGCGAGGGCGTTGCGCTTTGTGATGCGGTTGAACTTTGGCGCGATGATCCGGTCTATTCGACCCATACTATGTAGCTTGTGGTCGATGCCGGAGGGCGTGGTACCATAGCGCGAACGTGAAATCGGAAAAGTGAGGCCCAGATGGTCGATCAGGAAAAAGTCGAGGCCGCCATTAAGCTGTTGCTTGAGGGCATAGGCGAGGATCCAACTCGTGAGGGCCTGCTGGAGACCCCGGCGCGCGTTGCCCGTATGTATGGCGAGATCGCCGGCGGTGTGGACCAGAGTGCCGAGGAGCACCTGTCCAAAACCTTTGCCGTCGCTTCGAACGATTTGGTTATCGAGCGCGACATCACGTTCTACTCGCTGTGCGAACATCATCTGCTGCCGTTTTATGGCAAGGCCGCCATTGGTTATATCCCTAACGGTCGGGTGGCCGGGCTTTCCAAGCTTGCTCGCACGGTTGAGGTTTATGCCCGCCGTCTGCAGCTGCAGGAGCAGCTGTGTGCGCAGGTTGCCGATGCCCTCATGGAGTATCTCGCTCCCCAGGGAGCGATTGTGTTGATGGAGGCCGAGCATATGTGCATGACGATGCGTGGCGTGCAAAAGCCCGGCACCAAGACCGTGACGCTCGCTCGCCGCGGCGTCTTTGAGACCGATCCCGCGCTCGAGGAGCGTTTCTTTAGGATGCTGGACCGCTAACCATGAGAGTCGTCAACGACTTTACATCGAAGACCGATGAGGGGACGTCGCGTCGCGGCTTTATGGCTTCGGGCCTGGCCCCCTTTGGCGCCATGCCTCGCATTGATTACATTTGTACCAACGGGCTGTTCCGGCGGCACCTGGGCAACATTGCACAGTTGGAATCGGGGCGCATCTTCTGCCGCCACGGTATTGACCATCTGCTCGATGTCGCTCGCATTATGTGGATCAAGAATCTCGAGGAGCAGCTCGAATTTGACCGCGAGGTCATCTACGCCACGGCACTTCTTCACGATATCGGCAAAGATGAACAGTATGAATCGGGTATATCCCATGATGTTGCAAGCGAACGCGTCGCTGATGCGATCCTCGGTGGCATGCCCGATGACATGGCGTTTGAGCCGGCCGATGCCGCAGCCATTAAGACGGCCATTCTGGGCCATCGAAAGCTGCGCGTGAACAGCCAACCGCTTGAGCGTCTGCTCTATGCAGCCGACAAAGCGTCGCGCGCCTGCTTTGCATGCCCCGCGCGCAATGCTTGCAACTGGAGCGATGATAAAAAGAACCTGTCGATTCGCGTGTAGTTGATTTGCGCGGTCGGGGTTCTAAACGAAGGAGACGATCGCGATGAGTAACAAGAAACTGCCCGAGAATGCCACCAAGACTGAAGGCGCCGAGCTCGCTCGCCGTGGAAGGGGCGAAATATCCACCGCAACGGCGGTGCCTCACGTGAGCTATGACGATCTGCGCCATGCCGATCGTATTGCCATTGACGGCCTTGAGGTTTTTGCCAACCATGGCGTGTATCCCGAGGAGAACGCGCTGGGTCAGAAGTTCATCGTTTCTCTGGTGCTCTATGCCGACCTGCGCGCGGCGGGGGAGCACGATAACCTGGATGCCTCGATTGACTACGGCTCGGTGTGCCACGATGTTGATGGCTATCTGCGCGAGCATACGTTTAAACTCATCGAGGCGGCAGCCGAGGGGACGGCCCAGATGCTGCTGCGCCGTTATCCCTCGCTGCTTGGTGTGCGCATAAAGCTCGATAAACCGTGGGCGCCTGTCGGCTTGCCGCTGGCAAGCTGCGGCGTCGAGATCGAGCGCGTGCGCTAGTCGACGCTAGAGCTTGTTGAGGGGTGGCTGCTTGAGCCGCTGCGACAGAGCTCTATTGTTAGGGCAGTACGTGTCGAGCAGGGCGTGAAACCGCTGGTTGTGGCTTGGCTCGAGCAAGTGGACGAGCTCATGGGCGACAACCATGTCGAGGCATTCGACGGGGTAGGCGGCGAGCTCGCGCGCGATGCGAATGGCGCCGGATTTGGGCGTGCATGAGCCCCAACGCGTTTTCATGCTGCGTACGGAAATGCGGGAAACGGCGACACCCATTGCGATTTCGTATGCGTGCACCATATCGCGCAGCGCCGATGCGACCTCGGACGCATAGAGCTGGTCGATGTGGGCTTGGAGCTCGTCGGACGTTAGGCCGTCGAGGATTGCGCGCTGCTTAGCCTGTGGGCTTTCGTCCGATTCGTCGGTACCCATAAAACTTGCGAAGGTGGCCTGCTTGGGTCGCGGTGCGGGCGATGCAAAGTTGTGATCGAGTGCGTCCTGTACCGTGATGGGCTTGCCCCAAAGTGCAATGATGGTCGATGGGCTAAGCGGCTCTCGCGCTGTCGCCTGACGTTGCTCGCGCTGGGCAAGTCGGCTGATAATCCAGGCGCTGTTGCGCTTCACAAACGCTTCGATGCGCTCGCGACTGGCGCCGAGCGGTGCGCTGGCGTGGACCTCGCCGCTCGATGTGACGCGTAGGTTGAAGTTCTTGACGCGTTTTTTGGTAACGATGACGGGCAAGGCCGTCCCATCCGGTCGGGATACGGAAATCGTAAATTGCTGCGTCAAATGTGATCCTTCAGATTGGGGGGGGGCGGGTCGGCATGTCGACCGCTCGGCATGCCGGCCCGCTCAAGGGATGCGAAAATAATTGCGCTCTTAATAACGCTCAAAGAAAGCAAGCGCGTTGTCGCTGCAGAGCTTCTGCATCACGGTCTTGCCAAAATGCTTGGAAAGCATGTTCTGGAATTCGGGCATCTTGCTGGCATCGGAGAGGAAAGCGGGCACCGTGGCGCCGTCCCAGTCGCCGCCGAGCGCGATGACGTCCTCGCCGCCCAGGTCGAGCCAGTGCTCGATATGTGCCGCCAGCTGGTCGAAGGTGACGTCTGCGGCGGTTTTGTCGGTTGCGTCGTTGGAAAGGAACTCGCTGCAGTAGTTGAGGCCGACGATGCCACCCATGTCGCGAATGGTGCGGAACTGGTCGTCGGTGAGGTTGCGCTTGACGCCGCAGACGGTGCGGGAGTTGGAGTGGCTGGCGACGAAGGGGCGCGTGGCATGGGCGACAACCTCGTCAAAGCACTCATCGTTGAGGTGGGAGACGTCGAGCACCATGCCGGCGTGCTCCATCTGCGTAAGCGCCTCGATACCGGCGGCGGTGAGACCGGCGTGGGTGTCGTGGCCGCTCGCGAGCGGTCCCTGCGCATTCCAGCTGAGTGACGACATGAGTACGCCCAGGCTCTTGAGCACCTCGATCAGCGCGGGGTCCTCGGCAAAGAACGTGGCGTTTTCGATGGTGTGGATGCAGGCGACCTTGCCGTCTTTGAGCGCGGGGCGAATGTCTGCGGCGTTGCGTACGTTGACCATGCGGTCGTGGTTGAGCATTGCTTGGCCGCTCATGTGTGCCATGATCTGCGCCTGGAAGCGCGCGGCGTGGGCGGTGGGAATCTCGTCGGGGACAAACGTGGCGAAGCACTGTGCCCACGGCGTGTTGCCGATCTTTGCGAGCGAGATGGCGCAGGCGTTGCCCTCGATGAGGTCGAAATCTTGCGGATGCGTTTCGTCGCCGGGGAAATAACCGTCGGTGCCGGCGGTAAAGCGCAGGTCGAGATCGAGCGTGGCCCAGCCGATGCGGTCGGCGGTGTCGCAGTGTAGGTCAAATACGGGATATGCCATGGTTCCTCCGGTTGCAGCGTTTCTTTGCAAACTGTCTTTGAATTGTATGACTAGGGTATAGTTAGCGCCATATGTTCACGGCGGCCCGCGTTGTGCGCCGCCCTTATCACGGAGGTTACCATGTCCAACAAGGGCAAGAAGGTCAAGACCCATTATCGTGGCACGCTCGACGACGGCACGCAGTTCGATAGCTCTTACGATCGCGGCGAGCCGCTGGAGTTCATCTGCGGCGCCGGTCAGATGATTAAGGGCTTCGACGCCGCTGTTGTCGACATGCAGGTGGGCGAGAAGAAGACCGTGCACATTCCCGCTGCCGATGCCTACGGCGAGCACAACCCCGAGATGGTTATTACCTTCCCGGCCGAACAGGTTCCCAACATCGAGCAGATCGAGAAGGGCATGAAGCTCTTCCTGTCCACGCCGAGCGGCATGCCCGTCCCCGCCGTGGTCATCGACGTGACGCCCGAGGCCGTGACGCTCGACGCCAACCACGAGCTCGCCGGCAAGGATCTCAACTTTGATATCGAGCTCGTCGAGGTCGAGGGCTAGAGTATGCCTGAACGCTTGGTTTCGACGACATGCTTGGGAAATCTCAACGATCCGTCCTATGAACTCCTGCTTCGCCGGGAGCTGGGCGGTGTCTTTGAAGTTGACGAGCTACTGCTCGATTGGGACCAGGCTGATGCATGCGCGTTTATGGGCGTGACGGAGCTGGGGCGCACGATCGATGTTCGGTTGGATACTGCCGACGGCGGCCGTCTTGCCGATGGCGATGTGCTCGCCATTGACCGTTCGGGCATGGTGCCCGTGGTGGTTGTCGTGCGCCTGCGCAGCGCCGAGGTCTATTTGGTCGAAGTCGATCGCATGGACCCGATTGCGCTCGCGCATGCGTGCTGGGAGATCGGCAATATGCACACGCCGCTTTTCCGAGGCGATTCGGACGAGCATACCGTGCGCATGTATACGCCGGTGCAGCCTGTTTTGGGCCGCATGCTCCGGGGCGTCGAGGGCGTTCGGCTCTCGGTGGTTACCCGTGAACTCGATGCGGACCGGCGCTTTGCGTCGAGTGCGGCGGATGCCGTTGTGAGTATGGCTCCAGACTTTACGATCGTAAAGAAGGCGCGCGGTTAACGTGCGTATGAGTAAGACGGACTTTGAGAGGCAACTATTCAAAGCCCGTCTTGCTGTTGATGGGGTGCTTTGGGGGAAAGTATATGGGCCTTGAGGGAATTAAGCTGATTGCATGCGATTTGGACGGCACGTTGCTGCATCCGGGGGAGCGCGAGCCGCGTTCCGAGGCCTTTGAGCTCATCGATGAGCTGCATCGTCGCGGTATCGTGTTTATGCCGGCGAGTGGCCGTCAATATACGAGCCTGCGCTACCTGTTTGCCCCGGTGGCCGATGAACTCTCCTATGTATGCGAAAACGGAGCCCTGGTCATGAGCGAGGGGCGTGCCGTGGTCAAGCGTTCTATGGAGCGTGGCCTGGCCATGGATATCGCGAATGCCGTGGTTGCGTACCCCCATGCCGACGTGACCCTTTCGTGTGAGGGGCGCCTCTACACCATGAGCAGCAACGATGCGTTTGTTGACCACCTGCGTTATGAGGTCCATTGTGATGTGGCGGTAGTCGACCGTCCCGAAGACATTGACGAGGATGTCATTAAGATTGCCTTCCAGACGCCCGAGGCGGAGCAGCCGGCGGCGCTGGAGTATTTTGAGTGCCTCTTTAGCGACCGTGTTGACGTGATGACGTCGGGAACCGAATGGACCGACTTTATCGGCTTTGATTCGGGCAAGGGGTCCGCGCTTGCCGATTACGGTCGTGCCCTGGGGATCTCGCCCGATGCGATGATGGCGTTTGGCGACAATGAGAACGATCGCGACATGCTCAACGTCGTGGGCCATCCCTATCTGATGGAGAGCTGCAACCCCACCATGCGCGGCATCAACGACCGTGTCCGCTACGCGCATACGGTCGAAGAGGAGCTGCGTCGTCTACTTGCTGAGTAGGCATGTCCCAAACATCTACCGGCAGTCGGGGCAGAGACCCTCGAAGATGGTGTAGTGCGACGTGACGTGCCAGCCGATTTGCTCGGACGCCTTGGCGTCGAGCTGGGCATCGAAGGGGAGCGGTACGTCGATGACGCGGCTGCATGAGGTGCAGATGATATGCGCATGCGGCTCGATCGTGCGATCGAAGCGGCTGCCGCCCGGCGTCTTGATGGAGAGGATCTCGCCGGCGTCGGCCAAGAGATTGAGATTGCGGTAGACCGTACCGCGGCTGATTTTGTCATCCTGCGCGCGCACGACGTTGTAGATTTCGTCGGCGGTGGGATGGTTATAACTTTGGCGCACGGCGTCAAGAACCAGCTTTCGCTGCCTGGTATTCCTTCTTTGCACCGCCATGCGCCTCGCCTCTTTTCTATCAACGGTCGTAGGTAAATGATACCGTATTTAGCACACAATACTAATAACGAGGAATGAAACCGTCTTCATTGGCAAGTGGGGCTCGGGCCTGGGCGTCTACGAGGCGAAAACGCGTTCCCATGCGCTCGTAGGAGGCGTGAAGCGCCTCGAGATGAGATAGGATGTTTGCCGGAGCTCCCTGTATCTCCATCTCGACTGAACCGTCTTCCATGTTACGCACCCAGCCGGTGAGTACGCGTGCCTGCGCGAGGTTGGTGTTGGTAAAGCGAAAACCGACGCCCTGGACTTGCCCCGCCCAGCGCAGGAAAAAGCGCAGGGGAGTGTCTTGAGTGGCCTCGTCGCTTGCGAGCACAGTAAGCCTGCGGCGCAGTTCGAGCTCGACGTTTGATGGTTTTTGAGGCTCTCGACTGCCGCCGGTGACGCTGGAGAAGAACGTATCGAAGAAGCCCATCGCTATGCCTGCTTGCCTGCGTCGGCCGGGAAGGTAATGCCGGCCTGCTGGCGCACGGCATCCATGATGCGCAGTGAGACAAGCGTAACATCGCGGTAGTGGCCAAGCTCGTGGCGTCCCGCCGGGGTCTCCCAAATCTCTTCCTTAACGTTATCGATGCCGCCGATGGCGGTGATAAAGTCTGTGAGTTCGTATTCCATAGTGTTGCTCGATTTGGGCAGGTCGAGCACGCGGCCGTTGTCGCCCTGTTCGCGCGGTGCCTCGGTCGCCGAGCCGCGTACGACATCGCCGCGATAGTCGATGCGGACATTGCGGGGCGTGGACAGATGGTCGATCTGGATAGTGCCACGCTCGCCTTCGATCTGCGAGGGTAGCAGGTCATTCGTTATTTTGGAGTGCGCGAGCTCGACGGAGATACGGCCACCGCCGTAGCTGGCGAGGATGGAACCGCAGCCGTCGATGGGGCCGTGCGTGAGCTGTCGCGTGGCGGGGTCGAGCAGAGTAGCCATGCTCGTAAGGCCGGAGGGCATGCCGAAAATCTCGACCATGGGCTCGACGGTGTAGACGCCAATGTCCATGAGGGAACCCGATGCCATATTGCAGTCGAAGATATTGGTGGCGCGTCCCGCGAGAATCTCGTTGTAGCGCGAGGAATATTTGCCAAAGCGCAATGAGGCGCGGCGGATGGGGGCGATCTCGCCCAGGGCGTCCTCGATGGCGTGGAAGGCGGGGTCGTGGAGGGGACGCATGGCCTCGAGGGCCACGACACCTGCTGCCTCGGCAGCGCGGAAGACTTCCAGCGCCTGCGCTTCGGTGGCGCAGAAGGGCTTCTCGACGATGACGTGCTTGCCACCGGCGATGCAGACAAGGGCCTGCTCGTAGTGAAGTGCGTTAGGGCTGCCGATATAGACGGCGTCGACGTCGGCAGCTGCCGCGAGCTCATCGAGTGAAGTAAAGTTTCGCTCGCCACCGCGCTCGGCGGTAAAGGCGGCACCGCGATTGGCATCGCGTGAAAGCGTGCCCACAAACGCGGCTTGGTCGTTGGCGTTGACGACTTGGATAAAGTCGTCGGTGATCATGGATGTGCCGATGGTCGCGATGCGCAGCATACGTCCCCCTTGCGTTGTTTGGTCTACAGGATGAGTGTAGCGCGTGGGGATATAAAGCTGCGCGAAAACGCTATTACAGGTCGCTCTCGTTAAAGCCGGCGTCGATATCGAGGTTGCTGCCGTCGGCCGCCGTGGTGGCGAGCTCATCGCAGCGCTCGTTGAGCTCGTGACCGGCGTGACCCTTAACCCAGATGAAATCAACCTTGTGCTTGCTTTTGGCGGTGAGTAGGCGCTCCCACAGGTCGCGGTTCTTGACGGGTTGCTTGTTGGCGGTTTTCCATCCGCGCTTTTTCCAGCCGTCGATCCAGTGCTTGTTAAAGGCGTTGACGACATACTGCGAATCGGAATGGACTTCGACCTCGCAAGGGCGGTTGAGCGCCTCGAGCGCCACGATGACCGCCATGAGTTCCATGCGGTTGTTGGTGGTCTTGGCGTAGCCGCGCGAAAGCTCGGAGGTGAAGGTCTTGCCGGCGGGGTTGGTGTATTTGAGCACGGCGCCGTAGCCGCCGCGTCCCGGATTTGATCGGGCCGAGCCGTCGGTATAGATGATGACCTTCACGGGCTTCCTTTCGTTGGGTACGTTTCGTGTGAGTGACCATTGTAGCGCCATGCCCGCCGGGGGCCAGCAATCTACGATTTCTACCCCGTCTTCCGACTGTTAGTTGGCATGGATGATGCGGTTGAGCTCGTCGAGGTATTGCTGCAAGAGGAGAGAGGGCTTGCGCTCGTCGTGCATGATGTAGCCAACGTGCATCGTTGGGGCGTCTGCTAGCGGGATCGATGCCATGCCCCATTGCATTTCATTGGAGAGGACACCGGTCGACAGGGTGTAACCGTTCGACGTGATAAGTAAGTTAGTAAGTGTTCCGCGGTCCGAGATTCGTATGTTGCGGTCGCAAGGGATATAGCTAAAAGGTTCCTCGGCGTAATAGAAGGAGTTTGAGGTTCCCTGCTCAAAGCTGTAGCGCGTATAGGGCGTGAGGTCGGCAAGGGACAGCTGCGGGCGGCGTGCGAGCGGGTGGCGCTCGCTAACGAAGACGTGGACCGTCGCGTCGAATAGGGGATGGAAGCTTGCGCGGGCATCGGCGAAGGCCTTCTGCAGAACGCGGGCGTTAAAGTCATCCAGATACAGAATGCCGATATCGCTGCGAAACGCACGGACGTCATCGATGATCTGCGATGTGGTGGTCTCGCGCATGATGAACTCGAACTTGCTGTCGCGGCAGCGCTCGACTACATTGACAAAGGCCTCGACCGAAAAGGCGTAGTGCTGGGCGGAAATGGCGAGGCGGGCTTGCGGGGTGCCACCGTCCTCGTAGCGTGCCTCGAGCATGTCGGCCTGCTCTACGACCTGGCGCGCATAGCCCAAAAGCTCGGTGCCGTCGTTGGTGAGCGTGACGCCGCGGCTGGAGCGCGTAAAGATCTCCAGATGGAGCTCTTGTTCTAGGCTTTTGACGGCGTTTGAGATGTTGGACTGAGCGGTATAGAGGCGCTGAGCTGCGGCGTTGATTGAGCCGGACTCTGCCACGGCGATAAGAAAACGAAGCTGCTGGAGGGTCATCGGTGCCCGTCCTTTCGATAGCTATCTAAAAAACCGATAACAGGTTAGCGCTTTTAAGTGATTGACTGAGCGAAACAATGCTCGTACTATTCAAAACACACAAAGGCGGTAGGTAATTAAGCCGACCACGGAACCGGGATGTCAAAAGGAGGACCGCATATGAACTGCTTACCAAGACGAATGCCGGGCTCCTGTTTGCGCCCGTCGGCGTGATCAGGAGACAGCGACTTACTTCTCTCTTATTTATTTACTTTCGTTCGATCAAGGAGATCATCATGAGCCAGTTCATCAACAACCCCGAGCACACCTTTGGTTTCGATACCCTGCAGCTTCATGTTGGCCAGGAGAGCGCCGACCCCGCATCCGACTCCCGCGCCGTGCCTATCTACCAGACCACGAGCTATGTGTTCCGCAACTCCCAGCACGCCGCCGATCGCTTTGGTCTTGCCGACGCCGGTAACATCTACGGCCGTCTGACCAACTCCACCCAGGGCGTCTTTGAGGACCGTATCGCCGCGCTCGAGGGTGGCGTGGCCGGTCTTGCCGTCGCCTCCGGTGCCGCTGCCATCACCTATACCCTGCAGGCTCTTGCCCAGGCCGGTGACCACGTGGTGGCTCAGAAGACCATCTACGGCGGTTCCTACAACCTGCTCGAGCATACGCTCTCCCAGTTTGGCGTCGGGACCACGTTTGTCGATGCTCATAACCTGGAAGAGGTTGAGGGTGCCATCAAGGACAACACCACGGTCATCTATCTCGAGACGCTCGGCAACCCCAACTCTGACATCCCCAACATCGACGCCATCTCCGAGATCGCCAAGAAGCACGGTCTGCCGGTTGTCGTCGACAACACTTTCGGCACCCCGTATCTGTTCCGTCCGCTGGAGCATGGCGCCAACATCGTTGTCCACTCCGCAACCAAGTTCATCGGCGGCCACGGCACCTCGCTGGGCGGTGTGATCGTCGACGGCGGTAACTTCGATTGGAAGGCGAGCGGAAAGTACGCCCAGATCGCTGAGCCCAACCCCTCCTACCATGGTGTTTCGTTTGCCGAGGCTGCCGGTCCCGCCGCCTTCGCAACCTATGTCCGCGCCATCCTGCTGCGTGACGAGGGTGCCTGCATCAGCCCGTTCAACGCCTGGGTCCTGCTCCAGGGCACCGAGACCCTGTCGCTGCGCGTCGACCGCCATGTCGAGAACACCAAGAAGGTCGTTGAGTTCCTGGCTGGTGACAGCCATGTCGCCAAGGTGAACCACCCGAGCCTGCCTGAGCACCCCGATCACGAGCTCTATCAGAAGTACTTCCCCAACGGCGGCGCTTCGATCTTCACCTTTGAGATTAAGGGTGGCCAGGAGGCAGCTTGGAAGTTCATCGATCATCTGCAGGTGTTCTCGCTGCTCGCCAACGTGGCCGACGTCAAGTCGCTCGTCGTGCACCCGGCTACCACCACGCACTCCCAGCTCTCTGCCGAGGAGCTCGCCGAGCAGAACATCACGCCCTCCACGATCCGTCTTTCCATCGGTACCGAGAACGCCGAGGACATCATTTGGGATCTGAAGCAGGCCTTCGCCGCGCTGGACGAGTAAGGCGACTTGTGCAAGGACCCCTTGCGACTCGATAGGTATAACTGCATAAATGCCTGCTCAAGGCGCCTGCGCAAGCAATGGTTGCGCAGGCATCTTTTCTGCATAGGAAGGGCGCTATTACAGGGTTTTTGGCATGCTTTATGCATTCGAGTTGTGGAAAACTCCTGTTGAGAGGATGTGAGTTTTACGCAATTGACGTGCGCCTTTTGAGTAAAACCGCAGGTCGCGATTTGCTCGAGGTACTATGCAGCGCGATCGAATCACACACACAGCTCAAACGCAGCAAAAACGCACTACGGAGGTTTCCAGCTACATGAGGATCGATTCACGAAAACCGAGAGCCGCTGCCCTTTCCGCCGCTCTGACCGTGGCACTTTTGGCGGGCGCCGGCGCAACTGATGCCCACGCGGCAACACTGTCCGATACGGTTGGATCTACGCCGTCCGAGGCGACGCTGGTGCAGCCCGTCGACTACCGCGGCGATGGTTATGGTTCCATGCAGGAGTGGAACGCCTCGATGGAGGCCAAGCGCGATTCCCTTGAGATGCGCGCTCAGATCATTATGAATATGTATGGCGACTATGCTACCGATGACGAGCGCGCTGTGCTGCAGGGTTGTATCGACGGTGCGGGTAGTCTGTTGACGATGGGGGAGGTCGACACGAAGTCGACCGAGCTCGATGAGCTGCGCACTGCGCTTGAGAATGCCAAGCGCGAAGCGCTCGAGGCCGCCGCAGCCGAGGCCGAGGCCGCCGAGGCCGCTCAGGCTTCGTATTACAACGCCGGCTCCGGCTTGTCTTACACGTCTGCTGCGTATTACGCGAACGGCTCGGGTCTGACGCGCTCGAGCGGCGTCAATAACTATAACGGCCGCCGCGAGACTTATTACAGCAGCAACGTGTTGTATCACCACCGCACGGGCGAATGGACGCAGGATTCCGAGGGCTTTTGGCGCGATCCCGATGGCTACTACGTCGTTGCCGCGGGCGATAAGGCCCAAGGCTCCACGTTTACCGGTTCCAAGGGCGAGTGCAAGGTCTATGACTCCGGCTGTGCTGCCGGAACCACCGACTACTATACCGGTTGGTAATCTGCCATCAGAGCAAAATAGGCACATGATGGGCGGGCGTCTTTGCTGAGCTTTTAGGCAACGTAAAGCCGCCCTTTCTTTATGTGCGTTTGAGTTAACAGAGCCCTTACCGTGGCGGTACGCTGGGCGTATGCATGCGGGGCACACTGGTTCATGAGAAATAAGGTCTTTCTCGTGGAGGAAGTGGTCTTGTGAATGCTCGAGATATCGCCGTTGCCGCCGTTGCATTGACGCTTGGTTGCCTTGGTCCTACGGCCGCGCTCGTCGCGGGCATGCAGGGGTCTTGTGGGGCTGCCTCTATCGTGGTCGGCGCGTTGATCGCGGCCACACTGCTGGGAAGCGCCGGTGTTGTCCTTTGTCGCGATGATGAGGATGAGGTTCCGGAGTCGCATCTCTAACTGTTGCGAAAATGACTGTTGGCCATGGCTGAACATGAAAACCGCCACAAGGGGAGTGCCCTTTGCGGCGGTTTTTGCTATTGAGACTGTTGGATGCGGTGCGGCGGCGTTACCAGCTTGCCTCGATATCACGGATGCGCTGATAGAGCCATTCGTTCTGCGGCGCCTGGATATCGTGCTTGGCCGCGAGGCGGCGGACGGCGCCCGCGAACTCCTCGACCTCGGTTCTGCGTTGAGCGACGCGGTCCTGCGCCATCGAGGGCATGCCGGCGGGGTCGAGCCCTTCGATGAGATGCACCATCTGCGTTAGGTCTGCCTCGGTGAGCTTGATACCCTCGGCGTTGGCGACTGCAAGCGTCTCGCGCATGGCGGAGACAAAGCAACGACGCTGCTCGGAGCCCTGTTCCGTGGCGCTTCCGTACGTACCGCCGTAGGCCATGCAGGTCTGGTTGATGCCGTCGTTGAGCATAAGCTTGGCCCACATGCGGTACGCGATGTCTGCCTCGACGGTGTGCGCGATGCCGCAGCGCGTGTAGAGCTCGTCGATGGCGGCGACGGTCGCGGGGTCGGTGCCGGCGGCCGCACCAAAGCGGATCTCGCCCGCATTGGTAAAGGTGAGCGCGCCGTTGAGAAACACAGCGTCCATGCCT
This sequence comes from Collinsella sp. AF19-1LB, assembly GCF_003459655.1. NCBI lineage: Bacteria > Bacillati > Actinomycetota > Coriobacteriia > Coriobacteriales > Coriobacteriaceae > Collinsella > Collinsella sp. AF19-1LB. The sequence continues at coordinate 39,463 of NZ_QRWO01000009.1, read as the reverse complement.
TGGCAGATTCCGAGGACGGTGTGCTCCCAGCCAAAGCGCTCGGCGATCTTTTGCTCGCTCGTGATGCCGTTGCAAAGGGATGCGATGAGCGTGTCGGGCCCTACGATGCGTTCCATAGTCTTGAGCGCCGCATCGAGTCCAGTCGTCTTGACCGTCAGGATGACCAGATCGGCGGGCGTTGCCTTGCTGGCGCGGACGGACTTGAGCGCGCAGGGCTTGCCGTTGACGGTGAGCGCATCGTTTGCGTGACGCTCAAAACGGGCGTCATCCATAACGTATTCGACGGCGTCATTGCCGAGGGCCTTGGCAATCATGCTGCCGTAGAGCAGGCCCACGCCGCCCTTGCCGATAAAGGCGACCTTGTTGATCTGTATGCGAATCATCTCCCCATATAAAAGGCGCCCGCGTAAGGGGCGCCTGATGGATAGTATGCTGCCAGGGTGATTGGTGGGTGCGCGGAGCGGCTGTTATAAAAAAGAAACGTTTGCCTGGACGCTACGCTGCAGGGCAGACCGCAAAAACGCGCGCGAGGAATCCGACGCCATCGCGCACCTTGGGGAAGGTGCAGAAGATGACGGCGCTTGTGGCAGGAAGCTCGTCCAGATGGTCCATGACTTCGATCTGATAGCGGTCGACCGAGAGGATGTACTGCTCGCCGGGGTAGAGGTAGACGTCCTCGCGTGTGGTCACGCTTGGCTCCTTTCATCGGGCTTTTTGCTGATGTTAATGCGGTGCCGTGACAGCTCGATTTCTGCTGCGTTACGATACGTTCTCGATTGCGATTCCACGATGTTTCGGCTGCGTGACCATTGTGTTTCGCCTTGCCGGGGCGCTGATGGCGAAGGGAGGGGCCGTGCAATACCGCGTTGACCCCAAAAGCGGCAACCGTATCTCGGCGTTGGGGCTGGGCTGCATGAGGTTTCCCGGTGCGCCGGGACGCCCGGATGCGAAGACTGCCGACGCCATCATCTCCCGTGCGGTGGAGCAGGGGATTAACTACCTGGACACGGCCTATCTCTATCCCGGCAACGAGGCGTGCGTGGGGGCGTCGCTTGAGCGCCTGGGCTTGCGCGACCAGGTTTTGCTCGCAACCAAGCTGCCGCATGCTTCGTGCAAATGCGCGGAGGATTTCGATCGGTTCTTCGACGAGCAGCTGCGTCGCCTGCGGACCGACCGTATCGACTATTGCCTCATGCACAACATTACCTCGCCCGCCCAGTGGGAACGTGTGGTGGCGTTGGGCATCGAGGACTGGATTGCGCGTCAAAAGGCGGCGGGGCGCATTCGCCAGATTGGTTTTTCGTACCACGGCAGCGCGGCGGATTTCATGACGATGCTCGATGCATATGAGTGGGACTTTTGCCAGATCCAGTACAATTACGCTGGAGAGCGATATCAGGCGGGAACAGCAGGACTCATGGCGGCCGCGGAGCGCGGGCTCGCGGTGTTTGTGATGGAGCCGCTGCTGGGCGGGCGTCTGGCGGGCAAGCTACCGCCGCGGGCTCGCGCTGTGCTCGACGACGCCCGTGACCCGCACCTGCGTACTCCTGCCGCCTGGGGGCTTTCGTGGGTGTGGAACCATCCTCAGGTGACGATGCTGCTTTCGGGCATGACCGATACCGCGCAGGTGGACGAGAATTCGTCACTGGCAGACCTCGCGTTGCCGAATTCGATGACTGCCAACCAGCTCGACACGATTGCGCGCGTGTTGATGGAGTTTGAGAAATCGAACCGTGTGCCCTGCACGGGATGTGGCTACTGCATGCCATGTCCCAAGGGTATCAACATTCCCGGCTGCTTTGCCGCCTACAACGCGAGCTATGCGCACAGCTGGTTTACGGGGCTGTCACAATACTTTACGGCGAGTGCGGTGCGCACGAGCGAGTCCAAGTTGGTGAGCAATTGCGTCAAATGCGGCAAATGCGCGCGGCATTGTCCGCAGCACATCGATATCCCCGGGCGCTTGGACGACGTACGCCGCCGTTTTCAGCCTGGTCCCGTGACGGCGGTGCTTAAGGCCTTCAACAAAACGCGCTCCTCATGACCCTTTTATAAGTTGCGGTGGAATACGGTCTGTTTGCGCCAAAATAAGGCACCAATAGACCGTATTTCACCGCAACTGATGAGGGGGAGTTGGAGATGCTGACGATCGGGTGTCATCTTTCGACGACGAAGGGCTATCGGGCGATGGGGGAGACGGCGTTGTCCATTGGCGCCAATACCTTTGCGTTCTTTACGCGCAACCCGCGTGGTGGCAAGGCGAAAGACCTTGATATGGATGATGTGGCGGCCCTGCGCGAGCTTATGGAGCAAAACGATTTTGGCCCGCTTGTGGCTCATGCCCCGTATACCTATAACCCCTGTTCGGCTAAAGAGCGGGCGCGCGAGTTTGCCTTGGAGGCCATGGCCGAGGACTTGCAGCGTCTGGAAGCGCTGCCCGGCAACTACTACAACTTCCACCCCGGCGCGCATGTGGGGCAGGGGACTGATGCCGGCATTCAGATGATCGTCGACACCTTGTGTCAGGTGATGTTTGGGGGACAGCAGACGACGGTGCTGCTCGAGACCATGGCGGGCAAGGGTACCGAGGTGGGCCGTAGCTTTGAAGAGCTGGCGCGCATTATCGAGGGTGCTGCCGCCAGGCGTCCAGAGCTATCGGACAAGCTGGGCGTGTGTCTGGACACCTGCCATGTGAGCGATGCCGGCTACGACATCATCCATGATCTGGACGGCGTACTCGACGAGTTCGACCGCGTGGTGGGTATCGACCGCTTGCGTGCCGTACACATCAACGATTCGAAGAACCCCTGTGGTGCCCATAAAGATCGTCACGAGTGCATCGGCAAGGGATACCTTGGCAGCGAGGAGTTTGGCGGTGGTATGCAGGTTATGCAGATTATTGTATCGAATAGCCGTTTGCGTGCATTGCCGTTCATTTTGGAGACGCCGAACGAACTTGCAGGTTATGCAGCTGAAATCAAACTTTTAAGGTCGTTACAGCAGTAACGACTGTCACAAAGTGGAGTGTTCCATTCACGTTATGTGATTGTTTCAATCAGTTTTCTAATTGCAGATTCGCACTTACAGGTGCATAATAACCAACAGTTTTTGCAGACCTCTGAATCAAATGGGGTCACTGGAAGGAGACTGATTATGAAGCTCAAGAAGCTTGGTGCATTTGCCGCCACGGGCGCCATGGCGCTCGCTCTTGCACTGACGGGCTGCGGCTCGTCCAACGCCACCTCTGGTTCTGATGCCAGTTCCAGCAGCTCTGACGACGCTAAGGTCGAGAAGGTCGACGGCTCCAAGGAGTACGCGCTCGTCAAGGACGGTACGCTCACCGTCGGCACCTCTGCCGAGTACGCGCCGTTTGAGTACAAGGATGACAACGGCGACTACCAGGGCTTTGACCTTGAACTCATTAAGGCTATCGGCGATAAGCTGGGTCTGGATGTCGAGTACGTCAACAACGACTTCGACACGCTGGTTCCGGGCGTCGCTTCGGGCGCCAAGTACGACGTCGCCATCGCGGCTATCACTGACACGCCCGAGCGTGAGAAGGAAGTCACTTTCTCCGACTCTTACTACATGGACGATCAGGCTATCGTGACCAAGGTCGATAACACCGACATCACGGCCGACAACTTCAGCGAGAAGCTCAACAACGCCGACGCTACCATCATCGTCCAGTCTGGCTCGACCGCCGAGGCCTTTGCCCAGGAGAACTTCCCCAAGGCCAAGATTGTTCCCTACAAGGACGCCACCGAGTGCTTCAGCGCCCTGCAGTCCGATAAGGGCGACGCCGTAGTCACCAACCGCTCCGTTGCCAGCCAGCTGACCGCCGAGCAGTTCAACACCTGCCAGACCATCAAGCAGATTAGCACCGGCGAGGAGTACGCCATCGCCATCAACCAGGGCAACACCAAGCTCAAGGACGACATCAACCAGGCCATCAAGGACCTGACCGACGACGGTACCGTTGACGCCCTCATGGCTAAGTACAGCATCAAGTAAATTAATGCTTGATTGCGTGCGGGCCCTTTCCGTTTTGCGGAGAGGGCCTTTGCGCTTCTCTCGACGGACCGCGTTTCCGTCTTGTTTTGCCGGCAACTTCTACGATAGGAGCCACCTTGTCTCGATTGAACAAAGGGGCCACGGAGCAGCGTTTTTCACTGTCCGCCTTGCTCCAAAAGCTAGCCTGCGTCATGGCCGTGGCGCTCGCGCTGGTGTGCGCGGGGGCATATGCGCCCACGACCGCCCAGGCGCTTGAGACCGCAAAGATTACCGCCCGACCCAACACCGGTTCGGGCAGCGCTGTGGTCGGCGGCACCGAGACGCGCATTACCTGGGAAGTTCAGGCCGATGCCGACGAGGAGCTGAGCGGTCTTTCGCTGACGTTTGTCGACGGCGCGACGTTTGGTACCGATGACACGCGATTGACGATGCTCTCGGGCGAGGACCTCATGGACCGTACGCCCATGAAGCCCACGTGCAAGGCCGATGGCCAGACGCTCAAGATCGACTTTGGCGAGACGGCGCCTGCCGGCGGCTTTTTCCGTGTCGAGGTTTACGGCGTGACGTTCCCCGTCGAGGGCGGCGACGAGGCCTTTAGCGGAACCTACATCTTGGCTGACGGCTCGACCAAGAAGATCTCCAAGATTCCGTCGGTGGAGATCAAGGGCGTGACGGCATTCGATAACTTCCTGGCCGACCTTAAGGAGCAGCCGTGGATCGAGGCGTGGAACTCAAATATGTTCCTCCGCCTGTTCCTGAACCCGGTTATTTTGGTCCAGAGCCTGCCGATCGTCTTCAAGGGCTTCCTCATGTCGCTCTCGATCGTGCTTGTGGCGTTCCCGTTGGCAATTCCCTTCGGTTTTGCGTTGTCGCTCATGCGCATCTCCAAGTCGCGCATCCTGCGCTGCCTTGCCGGCATCTACGTGAATATCATCCGCGGCACGCCGGCGTTCCTGCAGATCTATATCGCGTTCTTTGGCCTGCCACTGGCCGGCGTCAAGGTGGATGATTATGTCCTGGGCGTCATCGTCATGGCCATGAACTCGTCTGCGTATCTGTGCGAGATCTTCCGTGCCGGTATTCAGTCGATTCCTAAGGGTCAAAACGAGGCTGCTCGCTCGCTGGGCATGAATGCCTTCCAGACACTACTCTACGTTATGATTCCGCAGACGTTCCGCAATGTTCTGCCTACGTTGACCAGCGAGTTTATCCTGCTCTACAAGGATACGTCGCTGCTCGCCGCCGTGGGCGTGGTCGAGATCGTCATGAACGCCCGTACCATCGTGGCCACGACGGGCTCCATTACGCCGTATGTGGTTGCCGCCCTGTTCTATCTGGTTATTACCCTGCCGCTTGCGCGCTTGGTGAGCGGTCTTGAGGCGAGGCTTTTGGGGACGACCGAGACCAAGAAAAAGCGTCCCAACAAGAGCGCTGGGCAGGTTGTCGCCACGCCCGCCGATCATATCGCCGGTCTGTAAGGAGGTCCTGGCATGAGTGAAACGAATTCCAACGAGGTTGTCGTCAGCATCAAGAACCTTCAGAAGGCCTTTGGCGACAACGTAGTTCTGCGCGATATCGATCTGGACGTGCATAAGGGCGAGGTTGTCGTTGTGTTGGGTCCTTCGGGCTCGGGCAAGTCGACGATGCTGCGCTGCATCAACCGCCTGGAGGACCCCACGAGCGGTTCGATCGTCGTTGAGGGCGTGAACATGTGCGCCAAGGGCGTCGACCTTAACAAGGTGCGTACGCATTTGGGCATGGTGTTCCAGCAGTTCAATTTGTTCCCGCACCTGTCGGTCAAAAAGAACGTCATGCTCGCGCAGCAAAAGGTGCTCAGGCGCAGCAAGGAAGAGGCCGAGAAGATCGCCGTCGAGGAACTGACCAAGGTTGGTCTTGCCGAGCGCATCGACTTTATGCCGAGTCAGCTTTCGGGCGGCCAGCAGCAGCGCGTGGCCATCGCCCGTGCCCTATCGATGAACCCGCACGTGATGCTCTTTGACGAGGCCACGTCCGCGCTCGACCCAGAGCTCGTCCGCGACGTGCTGGGCGTTATGCGCGACTTGGCCCGCGACGGCATGACCATGATCGTCGTGACGCACGAGATGGGCTTTGCCCGTGACGTCGCCGATCGCGTCGTCTTTATGGACGGCGGCGTTATCGTGGAAGAGGGTACGCCGAGCGAGGTCTTTGACCATCCCAAGAGCGAGCGCACCAAGGCGTTTTTGGGCAATATCTCGTAGCGGCGCCTCGAGGTTGTCGATATAACAAACGGGGACCGGATATGTATCCGGCCCCGTTTTTGTTTGGGCATGAGCGACTGTTGTTGTGCGGTGCTCGGCTGTCAGCTGCTTTGAGACTTTATGCCGGCTTCGTTAGGCCAGCTCCGCTCCCAGAGCCTTGCAGGCCGCCTCGCCCTCATCGTCGGGGGCGTCGTAGCAAATGACGGAATCGACGACGTTGACACCTGCCTCGTCGGCATCCGCCTTCCAGTTGTCCATCCATTCGCCCTCGGCCCACGAATAAGAGCCAAAGAGGACGACCTTCTTGTCGCCGAGGGTTTCCTTGACTTCGTCCCACATCGGCTGGAACTCATCGTACTCGAGCTCCTCGGAGCCCATGGCGGGGCAGCCGAAGGCGAAGGCGTCATAGCCGGTGGCCTTGTCGGCGGAGAAGTCGGCGCAGGAGATGACATCTGTCTCGGCGCCGACTGACGTCGCGCCCTCGGCAACGAGGTTTGCCATGGCCTCGGTGTTGCCCGTGCCGCTCCAGTAGACGACCGCGATCTTGCTCATGTGTTGTCCTTTCGGTTGTGCGGCGTGCGGCCGCGGTTTGTATGTTCTATCGGGTTGCCTGGGCAAGTTTTGCCAGGCTATGGCCCTGCTGATAGACATGGGTGAGGTGTTGCGTGCAAGCGCGGTAGGATTCGAACGTCGCAAGCGCTTGCCCGACATTCGTGTAGACCTTCCAAGGTCCAAAGACCTTGTAGTTCTCGCCATGCTGGACGATAAATTGACGCACATCTTCGTAGGGATATCCCAAAAAATAGCCAATTTCGTGAGGAAACTCGCAGGTGCAGCCGTCGCCGCAAGGTTCGCTCTGCGCAAGAACGCATGGTCCGTCGGCGCAGGCGCTTTCCGTGGCATTGCTGCTTGCCAGCGTGATGCGCGCGGCGAGATGCACCAGGGATGCGGGCAGGTTGTGGACATCGTAACCTTCGGCGGCAAGCGCCGTCGTGGCGCGGGGGTCGGAGAGGTATCGCATGAGGTCCGCAGGGCGGTACACATAGATGAGCGCTCCGCAGGGGCGCCAGACCAAGACGCTCGTGTGGATGCCGAACGGTTGGAGTTCTCGGTTGCATTGAGCTATGACGGCAAGGAGATGTGTACGACGCACTTCGATATGGGGGTTGCCGGGCTTGCCGTTTTGACTTGCGTAGACGCCGGGATAGGTAAAGAGCGATGCCGGCTTGATGCCCGCGAGCGTGGGAGAGCAGTTGCGCACGATTGCTGCCTGAAACGTTGGGATGTCTATGGTTCGAGTCACGGCGCTCCTTACGGATCTAAACTGTTAGCCTAGGAAAACTTATACACGAAAGTAAGCCATGGTCAACAAAAAAGTTTGAAGAGGGAAACTAATTGACCGAACAGACATGATTTTGGGTTAAGATGGGGACACCCCATGGGGGTATCTAGATAGTGCTACTTGAAAGGGGGGCGCATGAGTGACTTGCTCAACCCTGCGAATCTCATCGTGCTGGCCGTCATTGCCGTCGGCATGTTTTTTGGACTGCGTCGCATTGCCGCTTCGACACACGGGAAGAGTTGTTGCAGCGATGGTGCGAGCGGCAAGAAGGCCAAAAAGGTTGTTGTGGTGGATACCGATGCGTCACACTATCCCTATAGCGATGAGCTGCTCATCGGCGGCATGAGCTGTGACGGCTGCGCTCAGAACGTAGCCAATGCCCTCAATGCGCTGGATGGTGTGTGGGCTACGGTAACGTACGCGGACCACACAGCGCGTGTGCGCTCCAAGCGGCCGATCAATCGCGGTGTCCTTGAGACTGCCGTGAGAGATGCGGGTTACTACGTCATGACGCTGTAAGCGTCGCTCTGGGTGCGCTTCCTTGGCTAGGCTCGTCCGCGCAGCTCGATGTCTTGGATGTCGTCGAAGTCGATGGCGATGTCTCGGAGCTTGAGGAGCTTGAAGGCGGGGAGCGCCTCGTCGAGGATGCCGGTGCGGCTGCGATAGCCGTATGTATCGTAATAGGTGACACGAACCAAGTCGCTACGTTTGAGACCCTCGAGTTTTTTAGAGAGCACGAGGGCTTTTTCTTCCGTGAGCTCACGTTTTGGCTCGACGGTGATTTCCTGCTTGCGCACGAGTTCGTAGTATCCCGTGAGGGCGGCAAAGGGCATAAACTGCGCGGCACGGCCGGCACGGACGGCGCCGTTGGCGGTGAGCTTGGGGTCGGCGGATCGACGTCTTCCCTCGGGGTCCGCTAGACGTTCAAAAGGCGTCGGTGGCCGCATCGGCTGTTGTTGGGACTTAGGCACGATGTCCTCCTACCTGATCGTTGCGTTCGCGCGCGGTGGCGCCGGCGGTAAAGCTTAATCCCTTGACGAGCGCGTTCTTGCCGTACTTGTCTTTCACGGCCAGGACGGCGCGCGCCAGATCGCGCTCGCGCTCATCGGCCTCGATATCGCTGAACAGATCGATGGTGGCAAATTCCTCGGGCATGAGGTTGCCAAATCCCAGGTTGATGCGCTTGACCGGTCGTTTGGGATCGACCGTTTGTGCCCAAAGGTCATCGAAATACCCCATGATTTTCTTAAACGAATTAGTGCGCTCGGGCAGCTTTCGCGAGGCGTTGGAGTGCGCAAAGAGTGCGGCATAGCCACCACGCGGTTTGCCGCCATGCTCTCCCACAAAGATGCCATCGATTGCCTGCGCTTCGCGCACCAGGCGACGCCTTTCGTCATCGCGCTGGACGGGCTTGGGAGCACGGGGCGCGAGCTCGGAGCCGTCGGTCGCTGCGGGTTCGATGCCCGAGGTACTCGAGCGCAGGTGTCCGCAGCCGTCTATATACTGCGCCGTGCCGCTGGCGTTGAGCCGGCGTATGTCGGCGCGCTCGCTTGCATAGCCCACAAAGAGCGAGATGCTGTCGCACACCACGTGCTTGTCGATCAAATCCAGCACGGCGGCATCGACCATTTCGCGCAAGACGGTGTAGGCCTGCTCGTAGGCATAGCCCTTCGAGAGCACCTGCCCCGTGGTGGTCGAGGTCGCTTGCGGGCGATAGGCTTGGATATCGGCGATGGTCGTTGGCTCGCGCCCAAAGGCGTGGTCGATAAGATATTCGGCATTGACGCCGAGCTCATCGTAAAGCAGGTTTTCGTCGAGCGCGGCGACGCCCATCAGATCGTAGACGCCGTACTTTTCGAGGCGGGCTGCCACGCCGGGGCCGATGCCCCAGATATCGGTAATGGGACGATGAGGCCAGATCTCTTTGCGAAAGGTCTCGTCGTCGAGTATGCCGATGCGGCTGGGTACGTGCTTGGCGGTAATGTCGAGCGCCACCTTGGCCTGAAATAGGTTGGGGCCGATCCCGACCGTTGCCGTGATGCCCGTGCGCGCGAGGACTTCGTCGCGTAACATGCAGGCGAACCCTTCCGCATCGGTGTGATAGAGGTCCAGATAGGGCGTCACGTCGATAAAGCATTCGTCGATGGAGTAGACGTGAATGTCTTGCGGACTCACGTATTCCAGATAGATGCCGTAGATTTTCGCCGACACCTCCATGTAGTGCTGCATGCGCGGTACGGCCTTGATGCAGTCGATGCCGTCGGGAATCTCGAACAGACGGCAGCGATTGTGTATCCCGAGGTCCTTCATAGCCTGTGTGATGGCGAGGCAGATGGTCGTGCGCCCGCGCGATTCGTCGGCAACGACCAGGCACGTAGTGAGTGGGTCGAGTCCGCGGTCGACGCACTCGACACTGGCGTAAAACGTCTTAAGGTCGATGCAGATATAGGTGTGACGCTCGTGTCCCACGCGTCCTCCCATCAAACACATGTTCTTATCGAATACATGTTCGATAATACCTGCTTGCGCGGACATCGTCAAAACCTGTCCCTCTTTGGCGGGTATGGTCGTGCGGTTGCATCGGGTTTTTTAACGCAGCTCTAAAGAGAGCGAAACAGCTCGGAAAACCTCGCTTCGTAGCATGAGCCTAACGATTGATACCGCCTATACGCACGGAAGGGTTGTGGGGATAATGGTCAACTATGGGTTTGGTATGCCGACGCGCTTGGTTGCGGATGGGGATGTGGCTCGCTGGTGCGGACGATTGGTCGCTCACTACGGTGGCACCAAGGCGCTGGTTGTGCTGGGCGGTGACAAGCATACGCGCGATGAGCTTGTCTCGGCGGCACTTGGCTCGCTTGATCGAGCCCTACTCGAGCGTGTGCTTTTCCGCTGCGGCTCGTTTGAGGGCGACGGGGGAGACGAGCTGATCGACGAAGCCGTGGCCCTGGCGACCGACGAAGGCGTAAACTTTGTCCTGGCGATTGGCGATGCCGATACTGCTGGCTTTGCGCGCGAGCTCGCGCGTCGCATGGCGGCGCTCGATGCCGACGAAGACGGCTTTGTGCCTTATGGATGCATTGTCTCGGAGGGCAAGGTGCCTGCTGTCGTGGGCACCGGCGAGGTCCCCGTTTTTGCCATTATCGCGCCCGAACTGCTGGAGGACATCGGGTCTCCTCTGCGCGAGCTGCTCGGCAGTGTGTGCGCCGCGGCCTAATATTTACCATAAAGGGATAGGTTATTTTTGGTTGGTAAAGCGTTTGACCTGCCAAAATAAACCTGTCCCTTTTTGGTCGGTTGCCGTTGGGGGGGCGGATTGGCAACGCTCGCTGATTGTAGTCTTGACCTGCGCTAGAATAGGACTATCTGATTATCCGGGCGCATGGAGGCTTGCGCCCGTATGCTGAGGAGGACTTTATGGCAACTGTTGCCGCACCTATCGACGCTACGTCGACCGCCGCTTGGAAGGCGCTCGAGGCTCATCAGGAGAAGCTCGAGGCCGAGGGTATCGACCTCAAGGCCTGGTTCGCCGCTGACGCCGACCGCGTGAACAAGCTGAGCTTTGACGCCGGCGACCTTCACTTCGATCTGTCCAAGAACCTGGTGACCGATGAGACCGTCAAGCTGCTGTGCGATCTTGCCCGCGAGGTGAAGCTCGAGGAGCGCCGCGACGCCATGTTCTCCGGCGAGCACATCAACACCACCGAGGACCGCGCCGTCCTGCACACCGCGCTGCGCCGTCCGGCAAGCGAGAAAGGCCAGCTTATCGTCGACGGCCAGGATGTCGTCGCCGACGTGCACGAGGTCCTCGATCGCATGTATGCCTTCGCCGAGCGCGTGCGCTCCGGTGAGTGGAAGGGCGTTACCGGCAAGAAGATTGAGCACCTGGTGTCCATCGGCATCGGCGGCTCCGATCTGGGCCCGGTCATGGCTTACGAGGCCCTGCGTCCCTATGCCGACGCCGGTATCGACTGCCGCTATATCTCCAACATCGACCCCAACGACCAGGCCGAGAAGCTCAAGGGTTTGGATCCCGAGACCACGCTCGTGATCATCGTCTCTAAGACCTTCACCACGCTCGAGACCCTCACCAACGCCCGCGAGGTCAAGACCTGGATGCTCGAGCAGCTCAAGGCTCAGGGCGCCATCGATGGCTCCGATGAGCAGAACGCCGAGGCTGTGGCAAAGCACTTCGTCGCCGTTTCCACCGCACTCGAGAAGGTCGAGGCTTTCGGTATCGACCCGGCTAACGCCTTTGGTTTCTGGAACTGGGTCGGCGGCCGCTACTCCGTCGACTCCGCCGTGGGCCTGTCGCTGATCGTCGTGCTCGGCCCCGAGCGTTTCCAGCAGTTCCTTGAGGGCTTCCACGCCATCGACGAGTACTTCTGCAACACGCCGCTCGAGAACAATGCCGTCGCGCTGATGGGTTTGTTCAACGTCTGGTACGTCAACTTCTTCGGTTCCAAGAGCCACGCCGTGCTTCCGTACTGCCAGTATCTGCACCGTTTCCCGGCCTACCTGCAGCAGCTCACCATGGAGTCCAACGGCAAGCATGTCCGCTGGGACGGCAGCGCTGTGACCTCCGATACCGGCGAGATCTTCTGGGGCGAGCCCGGCACCAACGGTCAGCACGCCTTCTACCAGCTGCTGCACCAGGGCACCGTGGTGGTCCCGGCCGATTTCATCGCCTTTGCCAATACCGCCAACCCTGCGACCGACAGCGGTCAGGACGTGCACGAGCTGTTCCTGGGCAACTTCCTGGCCCAGACCAAGGCGCTCGCCTTTGGTAAGACGGCCGATGAGGTGCGTGCCGAGGGCACGCCCGAGCAGATCGTCCCGGCCCGCTGCTTTGAGGGCAACCGTCCGACGACCTCGATTTTTGGCGACACGCTGACCCCGTTCGCGCTTGGTGAGCTCATCGCCCTGTACGAGCACATCACGTTTGTCGAGGGCACGGTCTGGGGCATCGACTCCTACGACCAGTGGGGCGTCGAGCTTGGCAAGCAGCTTGCCAAGCAGATCACCCCGGCCTTCCACGACGACGCCGCCAAGGCCGAACAGGACGCTTCGACCCAGGCGCTCATCGAGTTCTACCGAGCTCACCGCAAGTAGGATTCGCTGCGAAAACTAACGCATAGCCGACAAGGGCCCGTATCCGTTGGGATGCGGGCCCTTTGCTATTTGGATAGGATGGAATGTATCGGGAGGCGCCTCGACGGGCATCGCAATCGTCGAAGGCGCGCCGTTCATGTTTGGGACAATATGACATTTTTCCCGTTGCAAACAACGCCGCCGTGGGTGTTCTGTATGATGGCTCAGACAAGGTTGTTCAATGTCAGGGAGGCATATATGGCAATCAAAGCCATCGCAATGGATATCGACGGTACGCTCACCAACGACCAAAAGGTCATCAGCCCGCGTACGCGCGAGAAACTGCTCGCGGCGCAGGAGTCGGGCATTAAGCTTATCTTGGCTTCGGGTCGTCCCGCATGGGGGCTGCATGCCTTGGCGCAGGAGCTCGACCTTCAGAACCATGATGGTCTGCTAGTTGCCTTTAATGGCGCGCACGTCGTCGATGCTCAGACCGACGAGGTGCTGTTCGATCAGGCTATGCCTGCCGACGAATTGCATCGCCTGATTGATCACCTGCGTAATTTTGACGTGATCCCCATCATCTCGCTCGGTCGCGATTTGCACGTCGAGGACTCGTACCATTGCATGATCACGCTGCCTGACGGCTCGCAGAAAAACATCGTCAAATACGAGCGCGATGCGTGCGACCTTAAGATTCGCGAGGTCGAGAGCCTGCATGAGGTCGTGGACACTTATCCCGTGGACAAGCTGCTGACGGCGGGCGATCCGGCCTACCTGCAGGCGCATTACGAGGAGATGTATGCGCCCTTTAAGCAGACGCTTTCGGGCATGTTTACGGCCGACTGGTACTTTGAGTACACGGCGCCCGGTATCGATAAGGCCCGTGCGCTCGAGGGTGCCCTGCCCAAGCTCGGCATCGATGCCAGCGAGGTCGTATCGTTTGGCGACGGCCAGAACGACAAGTCTATGATCGAGTGGGCTGGTACCGGCGTCGCCATGGGTAACGCTGTCGATGAAGTCAAGGCCGTGGCCCAGATGGTGACCGCCAACAACAACGAAGACGGTATCGCGGTAGCACTTGACCAGCTGCTGGGTTAGAATCGCCGATAGTGCATGGTTCGGGCGTCCGCTTGCGGGCGCCCTTTTGTTAGGGAGGGTGCCGTGTCCGCATTTCCGTTCGACGCCGTTATCTTTGACATGGACGGCGTCATTGTCGATACCGAGTATTACTACCTGGGGGAGACTGCCGCGTTTGCCAAGGAGCTTGGGTTGAATCTGACCCAAGAGGAGTTGAACGGGCAGGTTGGTACCTCACATCAGTTCTTCCTGCATATGCTAGTCGATTGGTTTGAGCGCGCCGGTAAAGGGCACTTCACTGGCGAGGAGGCATTGGCCCGTTGGGACGAGTGGGCGCATAAGCGTCCGCGTGACTACCAGGCTTTGATTAACCCGGGCGCTGTGGATACGATTCGAGAGTTGCCGCGCCGCGGCGTTCGCGTGGCGCTGGCGAGCTCGTCTCCCATGGACAGCATCGAGGAAGTACTCGATGCATGTGGTCTGTCGGATGCCTTTGAGTACGTGGTGAGCGGCGAGCAGTTTAAGGAGAGCAAGCCCGAGCCCGACATCTACCTGCATGCGCTGGACCTGTTGGGGCTGCCTGCGGTCCGTTGCTGCTGCGTTGAGGATTCGGTGCCTGGCATCACTGCCGGCAAGCGAGCGGGTCTGACGGTAATCGCCAAGCGCGAGGAGCGGTTTGGCTTTAGCCAGGATGCTGCGGACAAGATCATCGACCAGCTGCCGGAACTGCTTGAGCTTTCTTAGGAGCGCGGTAGTTGCGCGTTTTTCGGGTCTGATGAGTAAATAGCCGACATTTTGGTGCGACACCTAGCATACTTTAAGCTAATGCGGGCTTAAGGACTTGTTGAATGCCCCTAAGTCCGTTTTAGGCTTAATTGTGCTTGGAGAGGGTATATGCCACCGACTGAAGGGCTAACTGACGGTAAAGCAGCGATACCGCTGTACCAACAGGTTATCGATATCATCAAAAACGAAATCAACTCCGGTGCCTACAAGGCAGGTGCGCGGATACCCAACGAATTCGAATTGGCTGAGAGCTATAAAGTTGGCCGCGTTACCGTGCGACGCGCTATTGAGGAGCTCGTCCAACAGGGCTATCTAACGAAGCGACAGGGGAAAGGCACGTTTGTCAATGCCCCCAAGCTCAAGCGCAAGATTCGCCAGAAGGATGACGTCCAGAGTTTTTCGGACGCATGCCGCGTTAACGGAATGGAACCGGGGGCGCGTGTCATTTCGAGAAAGATGCTGCCGGCGGATTCCACCGAAGCACAGTTCTTTGGTGTTCCCGTTGGAACTGACTTGATCTGCGTTGAGCGCGTGCGTACTGCCGATGGCGTCCCTGTCATGCTCGAGAACAACATATATGTTTACGAGGACAACGCCTATCTATCAACGGCACCTCTATCTAACCAATCCATTTTTGAGTTCGTGCGCAACCTGACGGGCCGCACGCCCGCGTTTACCGACCCATGCACGCTTGAGATCGCGTGTGCGTCGCCCGAGGTCGCTCGGTTGTTGGCAGTTCCCGTTGGCGAACCCTTGTTTTATATGGAAGCCTTCTTTTTCGATGAGCAGCGGCGGCCGTTTATCATCGGTCGTCAGCGGATCGTTGGGTCTCGCTACGTTTTTGACATCTAGGACATTGCGTATGAAAGCGCCCGGTGGATCATCTCACCGGGCGTTTCCATACCGTTCACGGCGCAAACGCAACCGTTCAACCGCGTTGCGGCAATCAGTTTGAAATTATCTTGATGGCGAGAAAAGCTGCTGGTAACCTATAGAACGTCATAGAACGTTTGCCTTGTGCAAACGTTGAAGCGAGATGCGATGCAGTCTCGAGTTCTTTGGAGGTATCTATGTCAGATACGAAGGCGAAGAAGACAAACAGACGTTTTAAGTTCAAATTACCGCATGTCTATACGATCATGTTCTTGCTGATCGTTGTCTTTGCGGTCTTGACTTGGATCGTTCCCTCTGGTCAGTATCAGCGCAAGACGATTTCGACAGCGGCGGGCGAGCGTGAAGTCGCCGTTGCTGGAACCTATGAACAGGTCGATAAGAACTACACCGATTCCGAGACCGGCGAGACCATCAATCTGGGGCAGGATATCTTCGCGGTCCTGCAAGCGCCCACTAAGGGCATCCAGGAGGCTGCCGACGTCGTTGCGTTCGTCTTATTGATTGGCGGGTCGTTCGCAATCATCACCAAGACCAACGCTTTGAATGCCGGCATGAGCCGCGTGATTAAAAAGCTCAAGAACAAGGACATCCTCATCATTCCCATCACGATGACGTTGCTGTCCATTTGCGGCACCACGTTTGGTATGTCTGAGGAAGCCCTGCCGTTCTATGCCATCTTCATTCCCATCATGATGGGTATCGGTTATGACTCGATGACGGCATTCATCATCTGCTTCCTTGGTCCTAACCTGGGATATTGCGCTTCGACCATCGATCCGTTTAATGTTTTGATCGCCCAGGGCATCATTGGCATCGAGGGCAATCCGCAACTGTGGCTGCGCGCCGTTTCTTGGGTCATCTTCACTGCCGTCGGTATCGCATGGGCCATGCGCTACGCCATGCGCGTCAAGAAAAACCCCGAGTCGTCCATTACGTACGAGGACGATAAGCTCAAGCGTATCGAGTTTTCCGTGACCGATGCCTCCATCGAGGAAGAGTTCACTACCCGTCAGAAGCTCGTGCTTATCGATTTTGCTTGCGGTATGGGCATTATCGTCTGGGGTCTTGTTACCCAGGGTTGGTACATGAATGAGATTTCCGCCGTGTTCCTTGGCATGGGCTTGCTTGCCGGTATCCTGGGCGGTCTTGACCAGCAGACGATTGCTGAGGAGTTCGTTAAAGGTCTCGCCGACTTTGCGTACGCCGCCATCGTTATCGGTATCGCTCGCGGTATTCTGGTCATCGCCGAGGGCGGCATGATCATCGACACCATCCTCCAGGCGCTCGCTACTGCGCTCGCCGGTGCGCCCGCCGCCGTCTACACCACGTTTATGTATATCGTCCTTGGCCTGCTCTCTTTGCTGGTTCCCTCGAGTTCTGGCCTGGCGGCACTCACCATGCCCGTTATGGGCCCCCTGACCGAGCTCATGGGCCTCAATCCCGAGGCGGCCGTTACCGCGCTCCAGTTTGCCAACCAGACCATCAACACCATCAGTCCCGTGGCGGGCATGACGGTTGCCGGCCTTGGCGTGGCTAAGATTTCGTTTGGCCAATGGTGGAAGACCATTTGGAAGTTCTTCATCTTCATGGTCGTCTTTGGCCTGATCGTAACGGCAATTTCTGGCATGCTTCCGGCGTAGGTGGTTGTGATGTCTGATCGTTTGACGGTCCTGACGTCTAAGAGCGTCTTTACCGGTACGGGGGACCTGCCGTTTGAAGGTTTCGTAGCGGTCCGTGGCAATCGAATTGAGGCTGTTGGCACCAAGTGTGAGCTAGCTTCGTATTTGACCCAGGCGGACGAGGTAGTTGACCTGGGCGACCGCACCGTCATGCCTGGCCTGATCGATGTGCATACCTTCTATACAGGCTGGGCGCTGCGGACGTTGGGGCCTGATCTGTCCGGCATCGCTGATGCCAAAGAGGCCGTGTCGCTCTTGCGTGCATGGAAAGAAGATCATCCGGATTGCGCGGCGGCTTTTGGCCACAACCTACCCGAAACGTTGGCATCGGATGCCGAGAACGCAAATACGGCGGCTGTGTTTGACGATTGTTTTGGCGATATCCCTGTCGTCTGCTTTACACCGGGTGCGGAGACCTGCGTTCTCAATGCTGCCGCCAGTGCGCGATACGGCTTCACACCCCAGGCGTGCTATGCCGAGAAGATCTGGCGCATGATGAGCGATTTCCTCGCGCTGCCCGAGGTACGTGCGGGGTATTCGGACTACATGAGCATGCTTAACGAGCGCGGCGTTACCGCCATCAAGGAGATGGCGTTTGATGACTACTACGGTTTTGCCGACGAAATGGCTCGCCGTGAAGAATCTGGTGAGCTGACGGTTCGCGTCTCTATGATGTCGCAGCCGGTGGGTGCCGGTGCAAATCTGTCGTATGCTCGCGAGGCACGAGAGCGCTTTCGGGGACCGTTCGTTCGTTTTTCTGGCTTCAACCGTATGACCGATCGCGGCGTATGGGCGGGGCTTGCCGAGATGATTGACCCCTATGAGGACACGGCCGATGCGGGAGCTGCCGGCAAGACGGTTGTCGAGGAGCCCGAGTGGGATCTGATTGAGAACGAGCTGCGCGCAATTGATGCTGACGGCTTCCGATATTCCTTGCATTGCCAGGGCGATGGCGCCGTTCGTCGCACCGTGGCGCTCTATGCCTCGCTGCCTCGAGACGAGCATGGACGGTTGCTTCGCCGCCATGCGATTACCGATCTCGAGAACTCTGATCCGACCGATCTTGTCGAGTTTGGCAAGTTAGGTGGAATTTGCGAGGTCTATCCGCAGATTTTGACGCTGGACCGGCGCGAGGATTGCCTGTCGATGATGCGTCGACAAATTGGCGAGACGCGACTTTTGCACAGCTGGAATCGCCGCGGCATGGAAGATTCCGGATGCACGGTGTGCTGTGGTACGGATTTGCCACTGCTGATTCCGAGCCTGGGCGAGTCAATCTACAGCGCGTGCGGTGGATACTTCGACGATGGGCTGCCCGTGAATGAGGCCAACGCGCTGACGCTTGTCGAGCTCTTGCGTGCTTGGACTGCCGGGGGCGCGTACGATCTGATGCGCGAAGACGAACTGGGTACGCTTGAGGTCGGCAAGCTTGCCGATATCTGCGTGCTCGATCGGGATGTGTTCGACCTCGATTATCGCGACGCACGCGATCTTTCGGTTGATATGACGATGTCGGACGGACAAATCGTGTTCGATCGAAATAAGGAGGCATAAGATGTCTGAATCCAAACCGACGCTGCGCCGCGAACAGATTGCGGGCATGAATATCCACTACATCATGTGGTCGCTCGATTACTTCCTTGATGTGCAGCAGCGTTTGGGCTTTGAGTCCATTGAGCTGTGGTGTGCGGAGCCGCATGTGACGCTCGACCACACGGGCTACTTTGAGGCTGAGGTCCTGGCGAAAAAGGCTGCAGACCGTGGGCTTAGGTATCGTACTCTGTGCCCCGAGAATGTTGTCTATCCTTGGCAGTACTGCGCACGCAAACCGCTGCATGAACAGCGCAGCCTGGCGTACTTTAAGCACGGCATTGAGCTTGCCGAGGTACTTGGGTGCGACCGTATGTCCGTCAACTCGGGCTGGGGCGACTGGGACGAGGACCGCGAGGAAGCCTGGAAGCGCAGCCGCGAGCACTTGTCCATTCTGGCGGAGTATGCCGGTGAGCACGGTCTGGTGCTTACGATGGAAAGCCTGCGTCCCGAGGAGAGCAACCTTGTAACGACGGTTTCCGATGCGAAGCGCATGATTGACGAGGTCGCGAGCCCGTACTTACAGCCCATGGTTGATACAACCGCGATGGGCGTTGCGGGCGAGACGCTCGAGGACTGGTTTGCCGCCTTTGGTGATGGGGCAATTCACGAGATGCACTTTATCGACGGTGACCCGTATGGCCATCTGGTGTGGGGCGATGGCAAGCACGATATGGACGCCTTCGTCGCTACGCTTAATGCCCATGGTTTCGATGGCATGCTGGGCCAGGAAATCACGGACGGGCGTTACTACGATGACCCGGCGGCGGCAGATGCCAAGAACATGGCCGCATTCGAGAAATATCTGATTGACTAAACCAACTATCGGCCACGCAGCCAACGTCATTGATTGCGGACCAAACAAGAAAGGAACTGGATATGAACGCACACGATCTGATCAAAGAGGCAATTGCCGAGAAGGGCAAGTTCGACAGCGTCTACTGGATTGCTTGCGGTGGCTCCATGATCGATTTGATCCCGGCTCATGAGCTTCTGCAGCGCGAGGCAACCACCTTCACTTCGTATATCTATACGGCTCGCGAGTTTGATATCATGCGCCCGCGCCGCTTGGGTGAGAAATCCCTGGTCATTGCTTGCAGCCACAGTGGCAACACCCCCGAGGTCGTCGAGGGCTGTGAGATTGCCCTTGCTGCCGGCGCTACGGTGATCGCCCAGACCGACAACGCTGGATCCAAGATTGACTCCGGCAAGTGGACCACGTGGGTCTACCCGTGGGGCGAGGGCGTGCCGCAGGCCGAGGTCCCCGCTGGCATTTCGCTGTCGCTTGCGGCCGAGCTGCTCGATCAGCAGGAGGGCTACGCCGATCTTGCCGATATGTATGCCGGTATCGCCGAGATGGATAAGATTCTTCCCCCGGCACGTGAGAAGGTAAATGCCGAGCTAGGCGATCGTTTTGCCAAGCTTTGCCAGGAGCACGAGTTCTTCTACATTCTGGGCAGCGGTCCCAACTTTAGCCAGACCTACGGTTTCGCTATCTGCTCTCTTATGGAGATGCAGTGGCAGCACTGCAGCTACATCCACTCTGCCGAGTACTTCCACGGCCCCTTCGAGGCTACTCAGGATGGCGTTTTTTACTTCCTGCAGATGGGCTCCAGCGAGTGCCGTGCCATGGACGAGCGCGCCCTTGCGTTCCTTAAGACGCATACCGATACGCTGATGGTGCTCGATGCCAAGGAGTACGGTATGGAAGCCGTGCCGGCGAGCGTCCGTGCCTATCTGGACCCGGTGCTGTTCTACGCCATGAACTGCGAGCTGCGTGCTGCACGCGGCAAGGTGTTTGATCACGATCCCGATTTCCGTCGCTATATGGGTGTTGTCGAGTACTAGAAGGGGCAAAGGCCATGGCATTTAACGTTAACGCGCTCGGATTTGGCGACAACGTCGTCGATCGCTACGAGCATATCCACACCATGTATCCCGGCGGCAATGCGGTGAACTTCGCCGTTTATGCCAAGAAATGCGGTGCCGCACGCTCTGCATACATGGGCATTTTTGGCAATGACGCCGCTGCCGAGCATGTCATTACAAGCCTCGAGGATGAGGGTATCGAGCTTGACAAGTGCGAGCAGATGATTGGCGAGAACGGAGCGGCTCGCGTGACCGTCGTTGACGGTGACCGTGTCTTCCTCGGCTCCAACGAGGGCGGTATCCGTGGCGATGCGCGCTATGTTCTCGATCGCTTTGACCTTTCGTACATGAAGCAGTTCGATGTGGTTCATTCGGGCAACTATTGCTTCACCGAGCGCGAGCTGCCCAAGTTGAAGGCTGCGGGCGTCACGGTCTCTTTTGACTTTTCGGACGACTCCACCGACGAGTACTACGAGCAGATTGCGCCCTATGTCGATTTTGCTTTCTTTAGTGCGGCGGATGCCGCGAGTGAGGACGAGATTCGCGAGCGTCTGGCATGGGTGAAGGATCTGGGTCCGCGTTTTGTGTCGGCTACGGCGGGCGCCGAGGGCTGCATCGCTTACGACGGCGAGCGTTATTACCGCCAGCTGGCTAAACCGGTAACGGACATGAAGGACACCATGGGGGCGGGCGACTCGTTCCTCACCTCGTTTTTGATGTGCTATCTCGATTCCGCCAAGCGTGGTGAGGGTGGCGCCGAGGCCATCGAGCGCGCGCTCGACTTTGCTGCCGGGTTTGCCTCGACCGTGTGCGGCATGGAAGGTTCTTGGGGCCACGGAGCACCAATCGTCGAATAGCTTAAGAAAGCGTACGGCGGTCTGGCTATGAGGCCTTGGACAGCCGATGCAAAACAATAAGCGAAACGCGAAAAGGGGGCTCGCCATGTGGTGGGTCCCCTTTTGAACATTGGAGAAGACCATGGGTATTAAAGCGTGTGCGGCTGGTTTTTGCTGTGCGGACGTCTATCAAAACATCGGCGTGTTCTATCCGACTGGTAATGGCATTGACTGGGGTATCCATCTTGCACGAATGGGCGTTTCGGTATCCGCCGTGTCGGTTGTCGGCAAGGACGAGTACGGAGACAAGATGAGAGAGGCGCTGGCCGCCGAGGGGTTTGATATCTCTCATCTGCGGGTGGAGGATGGCGACACCTCGGTGATGCTCATGGCATTGAAAGACGGCGTCGATCGCGTGCATCTCGAGGCAATCGATGGCGTAATGGAGACATATCGTCCGAATGAAGATGACCGGGCGTTTATCCTAGAGCATGACATCATTCATACCGACCTGTTTGGCAATTGTTTGGACCTCCTGCCCGAGTGGCATGATGCGGGCAAGACGGTGGTTATGGACTTCTCGGTGTTCAGCCAGGATCCCGAATATGCCTGCGAGAATCATTTTCCCTACGTTGACTACGCATTTATGTCGTTTGAAGATGACACTCCGGAGCTGCGGGACTGGGTACGTCACGCGCAGGAATTGGGGCCGCGCGTTGCGGTTGCCACGCTTGGCGAGAAGGGAAGCATTGCCTATGACGGTGAGCGCTTCTATGAGTGCGGGATCGTGCCGGCGGAGAAGGTCGTTAATACCGTGGGTGCCGGCGACTCGTATATCGCCGGGTTTACCAAGGGCGTGATCGATGGCCTTGATATTCCGGCGTGTATGAAGGCGGGCGCTGAGCTGTCGTCCCGAGTGATCGGTTCGTTTGAGCCGTACTAGGGTCAAATGCCTGGAAAGGAGTACGAAATGGTTATCGACATGTTGGTCCATCCTATGCTCTACGGCGAGATCTGTACGCCGGGTGATGAGCCTGATGGATTCGGTTTTTGGTCACGAGAATTTGGTATGGGGCATATGGGCCCCATGGATTGGGATGAGCTTCAAGTCGAGATGGACGTCTGCGATGTGCAGAAGAGCGTGCTCATGCCGCTCGATGTAACCACGGCATGCGGAGGGCACTTTGGCACCAATGACCAGATTGCCATGCTGGTTGCCGCACATCCCGATCGTCTGTGGGGATTTGCGAGCGTAGACCCGCAGGTGAGCGGTGCCGCAGACGAATTGGAGCGCGCCTTTACCGAGTTGGGGGCAAAGGGGCTTTGCCTGCATCCTGCAAAGCAGGGTTTTGCCCCCGATGATGCTGTGGCCGAGCCGCTTTACGAACTGTGCGAGCGCTATAACAAGCCGGTGGTTTTCCATGCCGGTATGTCTTGGGAGCCGGGCGCAGAGCTCTCGCGCAGTAACCCGCTTGCATTTGAGCACACAATCGCAACGCATCCAAATGTGCGTTTTAGTTTGACCCATTTTGGCTGGCCCTGGGTGCGCGAGACCGTGGCGATGCTGCTCAAGTATCCCAACTGCTACGCGGACACCTCTATCACTTACATCGATTCGCCCGAGGAGATGATGCAGCGTCTTTTCACGGTCGATATGGGGCCGCTGTGGTATGAGCGCGCGCTATCGCACCAAGTGATGTTCGCCAGCAATACGCCGCGCTTCCGTGCATTCAAACTCAAGCGGGCGCTCGATACCGTGCCCATGCGCGATGATGCGCGAGAAAGGCTCTACTGGGGTAATGCCCTGCGTTTTCTTGAAGGGGATGAGTGAACATGGTGACGCTCGAGACATTGAGCTATCTATCGACTGCTCCGGACCAGTTCATCGATATTACCGAGGACGTGCACGCTGCCATCGAACGCAGCTCGGTGACCAATGGCTTGGCGGCGATTATTTTGTCGCATACGACCTGCGGAATCGTGGTAAACGAGGGGCTGCCCTGCGTGGAGACGGATCTTATGGAGACGCTTGATCGCATCGCCCCACTCGATGCCCCCTATGCGCATGCACACTTCCTGCCGAGCTATGGAGCCACCGGTAACAACTCCTGTGGGCATATCAAGAGCATGATTTGTGGAAACAGTTGCTTCTTTCCCGTCCAAGATGGCCACATCGTGTGCGGAAGTGCCCAGAACATCTATCTTGCGGAGTTTGACGGTCCGCAGAAGCGAAAAGTGTACGTCGAGGTGCTGGGGGAGTAACGTCCCTGCAATAACCCTATGAAGGAGCACGTTATGTCGTTTCTAACTTCGATGTTCAAGAACGAAAAGCCGGTTATCGGAATGCTGCACCTGCGTCCTCTGCCGGGCGATCCGCTGTATTACCCGGGCGGAAGCGTATCGCAGGTCGTGGAAGCCGCCAAGCGCGATCTCGAGGCGTTGCAGCAGGGCGGTGTCGATGGCATTTTGATTACCAATGAGCTCTCGATGCCCTATGAGCAGCATGTTTCTCCCTCAACCCTTGCATCGATGGGCTATGTAATCGGGGCTCTGTCCCATGATCTGTCGACTCCTTGGGGAGCTGAGGCAATTTACGATGGTGATGCCACAATCGAGCTGTGCGCTGCCGTCGACGCGCAGTTCACGCGCTGCAATTTTTGCGGTGCCTGGGCCGGTGATCTCGGGCTGATTAACCGAGATTTCGCTCACACCATGCGTCGCAAGGCGGCGCTGCGCTTGGACGACCTCAAGCTTTTTCACTTCATCACGAGCGAGGGCGAGGTTTATCTCAACGACCGCACGACCGCGGACATTGCCGATTCACTTCTCTTTAATTGCCTACCGGATGCGATGGTCATCGGCGGTTCGGCTGCCGGTCGTGGCGCTTCGGGCGAGCTTGCCGACGAGGTCCGCGAGCGTGTTGGCGAAGTGCCCGTGGTATGTGGCACCGGTTGTCGCGAAAATACCGTGGCTGACGTATTTGCTCACTACGATGGCGCGTTTGTCGGCACGTGCTTAAAGCGCGACGGAAAGCTGGATGCCCCGATTGATGTTGAGCGGGTGGTTCGTTTTATGGCTGCCGCTCGTACGGCGCGAGGGGAGTAGGCACCTATGGCGCTCTATCTGGGTATTGATATTGGGACAAGCGCCTCTAAAGGCGTCTTAATCGATGATCGATGCAACATCGTTTGCCAAGCCTCTTGTGGACATGAGACGGACAACCCGTGTGATGGATGGTACCAGCATGATGCTGAGGCAGTTTGGTGGGGCGATTTTTGCCGCTTGTCGCGCGAGCTGGTGATGCGATCGGGGGTTAACGCGGCGCAGATCGGATGCGTGGGCCTTTCCGCATTGGGTTGCGACTGTGTGCCGGTCGATACCGAGTGCAACGCGCTGGCGCCCGCGATTTTGTATGGAGTCGATGCACGTTCGAAGCCGCAGATTGACGAGCTCCTTTCCGAATATGGGTCAGGTCGCGCACGCGAACTTTTCGGGCACGATCCCTGCTCATCAGATATTGCTCCTAAGATCTTATGGTTTAAGGAGAAAATGCCCGAGGTGCACGAACGTGCCGCGAAGTTCCTGACGGCATCATCGTTTCTATGCGCAAAGTTGACGGGGCGTTTTACGGTGGACCGTTACTTGGCGGAGGATTTTCTTCCCCTATACGACCGCTACACTTGGAGGGTTGATGCTCGGGAATGTGCTCGTTTCTGCCGGCCTGACCAGATGGCGGAGGTAATGTCGGCTACCGATATTGCCGGGGCGATTACGCAGCGCGCGGCTGAGGCGACAGGGCTCGCGGCAGGGACACCTGTCTTAGTGGGAACGGGCGACTCTGGTGCCGAGGCCATTTCGACGGGTGTATTTCGTCCCGGCGATATGATGGTTCAGTTGGGGAGCACGGCGTATTTCATCTACCTAGCTGATCATATGGTCGATGATGCCCGCCTGTGGCCAGGGACGTTTATCATTCCCGGAACTTACGGGATCTGCGCGGGGACCAATACGGCGGGTGCACTCACATCGTGGCTGCGCCAAGAGCTGTATCGCGACGCCGTGGAGGCCGAGGGCCACGGTGGCCCCGATGCATATTCGGTCATGGCGCATGATGCCGCCGATGTGGCGCCGGGTGCCGATGGGCTCCTGTGCCTGCCGTACTTTGCGGGGGAGCGTACTCCGCTCAACGATCCCGAGGCACGTGGCGTCTTCTTTGGCCTGACCGGAAGGCATACGCGAGCCCATATGGTTCGCGCCGCCTTGGAAGGCGTCGCGTATACCGTTGCATCCCATGTCGACATTATCGAGCGAGAGCATGGACTGCCAATTGGGCGCATTATGCTTGTCGGAGGTGGAACCAAGAATCCAGTTTGGATGCAGGCTATCGCCGACGTATGCGGGCGCGAGGTCTCGGTTGCCAAGGTTACGGTGGGCGCATGCTTCGGTGATGCCATCATGGCAGCTCTCGCAGGTGGCGCCTATGCATCATGGGATGAACTCGCCCAAGTCCTTGGCGTTGCACAAACAATCGTGCCCGATATGGATGCCCACGAGCTATATGCGTCGCGTCGTCATATCTTTGACGAATTGTATGCACGCAACCGTGATCTCATGCACGAATTGGTGTAATGCTGCCGAATTGTACTGCCTGCCAATAGGGACTGCGTTGTGCGATTCGCATGTCCCTTGGCATTTTTGCCCACAGGGGTTAGCGAAGGTCAAAAACAGAGTGCGCATTTGCTAAAACTACCGACTCGATGCGCTTTGCGTCACAGTTTTTGAGTGAGGCAATGTGCATCGAGGTCCTTGCGAGCGATCTGATGAGCGATTGCACACTTGTTTCTGTGTTTGGTTCGGCCGGCGCATCGGTCTCGAGCAGTAGACGGTCGAGTGGAATCTGTCGGGCATATTCGCGACCGCGCTTGGTGGCGAGCATACGCTCGTTCACGGAAAAATAGCAGCCTGCGTTTCGCGCACGGACGAACTCGTTCGAGGTACCGCTAAACCAGTGAAAGATGACGGCGGGGGAGTTGGGGCTTGGGGTGAGCAATCCATATGACTCAAGGGCGTCCAGTACGGTTCCTGCCGAACGAACAGCGTGAATTGATATCACGCGCCCGGCAAGAGGGTGCTGCACGAGTGCATCGCAGAGCCGGTCAAATGCCTGTACTTGTAGCGACTCGCTTCCGGCAAAACGAGCGGAAAAGTCGAGCCCGACCTCGCCGATCAAGCGTTCTTGTGCAGCGACTTCGCAAAGCAGATTGATTTCAGCGTTGCCACATCGTCCGTCGGCGAGCCACCAGGGATGGAGGCCGATGCCGGCAAAGATATTTGAACGGCCGCAGGCGCGCTTCTTGGCGCGTGCAAAGTCGTGCGGATCGACGCCGCAGTCAAATAGAATCAGGCCCAGCGCCGTTGCCTCATCGGCAACGGCGTCCGGGTGAGCCATTAGATCAAGATGGCAGTGTGCATCAAATAACCGGGGCTCCATCTCGGCGCGCTCCGCTAGTCTAGGCGCTGGCCATCGGCGCGCACGCGCTCGGTGCCGCGGCCACTGATCTGACGGATAACCTCGCCGGCGATCATCTGGCCCATGATGGGCGGCATAAAGCTGGCGGTTCCCAGCTCGGTGCGCTCGTGGATGTTGGAAGGATCGCGGGGCTGTGTCTTAACCGATTCCTCGCAGCTAAACAGTACGTGTAGGCTCTTGATTCCGCGCTTCTTACATTCTTTGCGCATAATGCGGCTCATGGGGTCACGTACCGTATCGAAGATGTCGGCAAAGCGGAGGCACTCGGGATGGAGTTTGTTGGCCCCGCCCATGGAGCTAACCAAACGGATGTCATGGTCCTGAGCATATTTGGCAATGGTGAGCTTGGCCGAGATGGTGTCGATGGCGTCGACGACGTAGTCGAGCTTGCCACCCGTCTGCTCCAAAACGCCCGCGAAGAACTCGTCGATGTTGTCGCTCAGCAGGTATTCGGTGCGCTTGATAACGCTGGCGGCGGGATTGATGTCGTGGATCATGGCTTCCATCACGTCAACCTTGCGCTTGCCGACGGTGCTGTGAAAGGCGATGGCCTGTCGATTGATGTTGCTGGGCGCGACGATATCCTTGTCCAGAATCACAAAATGACCGATGCCGCCGCGGACAAGTGCCTCGCAGCAGTTGGAGCCCACGCCTCCGCAGCCGAGCACCAGCACCGTGGCGTTGGCGAGTCTATCGAGTGCCTCACGGCCCATGATGATCTCGAGTTTGGTGTCGCGTGTCTCGACGAGAGCGGCGGTTTCGGTCATAGACATCCTCCGATGGGGAAGCGAATCGTGTTTTAGCTATCACCATTATAGGTATTATCGCGATTCCATTTGAGCCCTAGGGGCTTGTTGAAATGAGGCGGTGATTCGCATAAGATGAAGCAGATGGCACCCGTTGCCGCGGGTTAGCCAACTCCGAAACACGTTTATGGCGTGAGAAGTGGCCGTCTTCGCATTACGCGGAGGCGGCTATTTCATTCGACCCCCAATGTGGATGCCGAGCTCCACGGCCGCGATTACAAGCAACAACAACGTCAGGACATCGTTAATACTCATAGTCCATCTCCTTCTTGGTAAGAGGGAGCTGACCCATCTGCTTCTTGGCCCATTGTATCTAAAAACGAACGCATGTTCTATACTTAGTATCAAATTAGATAATTAGACAAACATCTAAATATCGAGTATAGTGTGCACGTCATGAGAGATGATGAGAGGAGGTCTTATGCCGGGAGAGGGTTTTAAGGCGCTTGCCGATCCAACGCGACGGCGCATTTTGGAGTTGCTGCGCGAAGGCAATTGCACGGCGGGGGAGCTTGCCGAGCATTTCGATATCAGTAAGCCGTCGCTGAGCCATCACTTGGCGACGCTCAAAAACGCCGGGTTGGTGACCGACGAGCGCCATGGCCAAAACATCGTATACAGCTTAAACACCACCGTCATGCAGGATTTAATTGGCTGGTTTATGGGCTTTACAAACACTGAAGGTGATAAGGATGAATAACGAAAACAAGGGCATTCACCCCACGGGGGTATCGTCGCGCGTGTGGGTTGCGCTGGTCGCTCTGTGCGTCGCCAATGTCGTAGCGCACCTCATGGTGATGCCGAGCTTGCCTGCGCAGATTCCCACGCACTGGGGCGCGAACGGCGCCGTCGACGGTTGGGGTCCTAGCTGGATGGCCTCCGCGCTCGGCGTGCTGCCTCTGGCGCTTCTCGCAATGTTCTGCGTGGTGCCGCGCATCGACCCCAAAGGTGAGGCGTATCGGACCTCGGGCAAGTTCTATCAGGGCTTCGTAATCGCCTTCACCTTGTTCATGTGTGCCATAAGCTGGTTGGGTGAGCTTACGGTCTGGGGCGTGGTGCCGGCGGTCGGTTCGGTTAACGTGCTGATTTCCGGTGTTGTCGGTTTGCTGTTCATCGGCGTAGGCAACTACTTGCCGCGTGTGAAGCAGAACTATACGCTCGGTATCAAGACACCTTGGGCGCTTGCCGACCCCGAAAACTGGCGACGCACGCAGCGCTTTGGCGGCGCCTGCTTTATGGTGCTGGGTGTTGGTTTGATTGTGATGGGCGTGGCGGGTAGCGTGCTTTCGAGTGAAGTCGTCGCTGCGGTGATTGCGGTTCTGGCGTTTGGTTCAGCTGGAGCTGCCTACGTCTATTCGTATCTGCTGTGGCGCAAATCGCAGCGAGCCGCTCGCTAAGGTTGCGGAAAACTAGCGTACGCAGTTCATAGTGTGTTAAGAGGGACTTTTCCCAGGTAGTATTAGGGGGTGTGGGCAACCATGCCCCTTTTTCGTTAAGTTTCAGAGCTGGTTTCCTCATTTTGTTTCCACTAAAGCGAATCAAGAATAGGGAAACAGCAGGTAGAAAGGATAAAACAGGCAAATGGCGGAGTTTATCTACCAGATGTATCAGGCTCGCAAGGCCCATGGCGACAAGGTGATTCTTGACGACGTGACCCTGAGCTTCTATCCCGGTGCTAAGATCGGCGTTGTGGGTCCCAACGGCATGGGTAAGTCGACCCTGCTCAAGATCATGGCCGGTATCGAGGAAGTCTCCAACGGCGATGCCAGGCTTACCCCCGGCTACACCGTGGGCATCCTGCAGCAGGAGCCGCCGCTCGATGACGACAAGACCGTCATCGAGAACGTGCGCATGGCGTTTGGCGACATGATCGCCAAGGTCGATCGCTTCAACAAGATCGGCGAGGAAATGTGCGACCCGGATTGCGACATGGACGCCCTCATGGCCGAGATGGGCAAGCTTCAGGACGAGATCGATGCCGCCGATGGCTGGGATATCGATTCCAAGCTCGGCCAGGCCATGGACGCCCTGCAGCTGCCCGATTCCGACATGCCGGTCAACGTGCTTTCCGGCGGCGAGCGCCGTCGCGTGGCCCTGTGCAAGCTGCTGCTCGAGGCTCCCGACCTGCTGCTGCTCGACGAGCCCACAAACCACCTAGACGCTGAGTCGATCCTGTGGCTCGAGCACTTCCTGCACAACTACCAGGGCGCGGTGCTTGCCGTCACGCACGATCGCTACTTCCTGGATAACGTCGCCGAGTGGATCTGCGAGGTCGACCGCGGCCACCTTTATCCCTACAAGGGCAACTACTCCACGTATCTGGAGACCAAGGCCGCCCGTATCGAGGCGCAGGGCAACCGCGATGCCAAGCTCGCCAAGCGCATGGAGGCCGAGCTCGAGTGGGTACGCAGCTCGCCCAAGGCTCGTCAGGCCAAGAACAAGGCCCGTCTGGCTCGCTACGAGGAGATGGAGGCCGAGGCCCGCGCCAGCCAGAAGCTCGACTGGACCGACATCCGCATCCCTGTGGGCCCGCGTCTGGGCAACAAGGTGCTCGAGGCCCATCACCTGCACAAGGAGTTCGATGGCCGCGTGCTCATCGATGACCTTTCGTTCACCCTGCCGCGCAACGGCATTGTGGGCGTTATCGGCCCCAACGGTGTCGGTAAGACCACGCTGTTCAAGACGATTGTGGGCCTGGAGCCGCTGACTTCGGGCGAGCTCGAGGTGGGCGAGACCGTCAAGATTTCTTACGTCGACCAGAACCGTTCCGGCATCGACCCCGACAAGAACCTGTGGGAGGTCGTCTCGGATGGCCTGGACCACATGATGGTCGGCGAGACCGAGGTTCCGAGCCGCGCTTATGTGGCGAGCTTTGGCTTTAAGGGCCAGGACCAGCAGAAGCGCGCTGGCGTGCTCTCCGGCGGCGAGCGCAACCGTCTGAACCTGGCGCTTACGCTCAAGCAGGGCGGCAACCTGCTGCTCCTCGACGAGCCCACGAACGACCTCGACGTCGAGACGCTTTCCTCGCTCGAAGCGGCGCTGCTCGAGTTCCCGGGCTGCTCGGTGGTCATTAGCCACGATCGTATGTTCCTGGACCGCGTTGCCACGCACATTCTGGCGTGGGAGGGCACCGACGAGAATCCGGGCAACTGGTATTGGTTCGAGGGCAATTTCGAGGCCTATCAGGCCAACCGCATCGAGCGCCTGGGCGAGGACGCAGCCCAGCCGCATCGTATTCACCGCAAGCTCACGCGTGACTAGTAGCAAGTAGAAAGGCCGCCAGCAAGGGCGGCCTTTCTTGTAGCAATTGCACTGCAGCTATGCCCTGGCTGCTGGTTTGATTCATAATCAAAGTCATCTCTTTGGGATTAAAGCCCGTTTTTGCTATGAGTGATTTTCTAATTCCGTTTAAAACGTAAAGACGTATTGGGTTACAAGGACATAAGCAAATCGAATTGAAATATAACCAGTGCTGTAACGTTACAAAAAAGGTTATAGAATAGGAGTATCTTATAAGTCGCTCCTCTAGAAAGAAGAACATATGCTTTCGCGTCGTCGTTTTCTGCAACTTGTCGCGTCTTCAATTGTCGCCTTAGCCGCACGTCCGAAAGAGGTTTTTGCTTCGACGGGCAATATTGATGGTGAGCAGATACAATTTACTTCAGAAATTGCGCAAGAGCTTGCCGATAAATATATAAAGGGACTCCTCGGCTCTTCGTATACGCCTTCTGACCCTATTCCTTTTGTAGACGTTGATGGGTCCCCGCTTGGCTACATTGTTCCGGTTGTGACATTCAATAGAGCCGCGGGCTATTTGGTTTTAGATGCTTCAGATGATGAAATACTTACGGGATACCGTTTTGGTGACGGCTTAGTCAGCCCTATGGATCGGGGAGGAGATCTTGGTGTTGAGTCTTATTCTTTCAATAACCCAGTCGTAATGATCAATCCGTTCGAATTCGGTGTGCAATCTTTGGACGGTTCAATAACAACAAATTGCGGAAGAACAATCCCGGCTGTTTCCATAGAAGGACGGCCTGTCGTTTTATCGAATAAACCTTCAAGCTGGAACGATGTCGTAATTTACGCAACTCAAATGCAGGATTACACAGTATCTGGATTTCGTTCCATTTCTCAGTTTATGTCATATGATGAAAGCGAGATTAAGAGGCTTACTGCCCACTATGCTTGTATGGTGACAGCTTTTTCGAACGTTGCGGAACTGTATGGCATTGCCAATTTATATAGCGACCCTTCGCAATATATGCAGATATGGAATTACACCAATACCCATGCTCTTTCCGATGAAGAACAGACTGTTCCCGGCGTTGTTTTGGGCGGAACGCCGATATCAACCTGTGCAACGGGGTTTACAAATTACTGCGCAAGCAGAGGAAGTACTCTTATCGCCCGCACTGTCTCCTCTCCGGCTATCGCGAGCATTCAAAATGAGATTAACTCTAATAGACCGAATGTTTTACATGCGAGTTTGTACAACGGATCAGCCCATTCTGTAACAGCGGAGGCTTACGCCACACTTACTGGTAAGAAAACTGGAGAGACAAGGCAGATGATTGGCATAGCGGACGGCTGGAATTCATCTTTATCCTTCCTGAAGTATGATCAGAGCTATTATGCGTGGACTTATGGAACGACTTTTTCGAAGTAGGGCGATTCGTCTAGCTCTGTCTTTGGTGCTGATGGCTTCATTGGTGGGCTGTTCAACAAAGGAAGAGATATCGCGCGGAGGTTCCGGAGAAGTGACTGCGACAGACTCAGGTTCATTAGAAATAGCTGGCGGGCATGCCGATGTGATGTTACAAGGAGAAGGCGTGCTTAGGTCGATTGATGCTGAAGACGCTGTCTGCTCAATAGAGGATTTGAAGACAGGTGAAACTGCATCGTACCGAGTTTCAGATAATGCTGCGAATATGATTGAGTCGATACCGACTGGAGCGCAGGTTTCTTTTAGATACTTTGCTCCGCAACTTGAGGATGAGCTTGCTTCTCTGGTGTCTATATGCGCCGATGACAACTAAAAGGCCTGAATTCAAACGGCCTCGGATGGTCAATTGGCTATCCGAGGCCGTTTTTTACTCGACCGGGGCTTCGACCTTGTCGATGGCCCAGGTGGCTCCGAGGCCGCCGGTGGTGTTGCGGCGAATGCGTACGGTGACTTCGTGGCGTTTGCCGGCCTGTGTGTAGCGCAGGGGGAAGCTCGCGCGGTTACGGCCAGCCTCGATGGTACCGCGCTCGCGAGCGATCCAGTAGTACTCGCCGACGATGCCGAGGGTGTCGGCGCCGTAGGGGAGATAAGTCGACAGCTGGTGCAGCAGCGGACTAGGGCAGAAGACCTCGGTCGCGAAATCGATGGGGAAGTCCCCGGGGATGGTCGGTGCTGCGGGAGCGGGGGCCGGTGCTGAATTGGGGACCGGAGTCGGTGCAGGTGTGGGAGCCTGGTCACAGGCGGGTGCGGATGCGGACTCAATGACAGGTGCAGACTCAGATGCCGCTTCTGGCTTAGCTATGGAATCTGTCGGTTCCACGGAGATGGACGTGTCTTCGGTCCCGGTTTTGGCACCGGCCTGCGGAGTGTCCTCTGCCTCGACGTTCGGCTTGGCCTCGACCGGCGTGGATACCATGGTGGTGATGCCGGCGTTGGCGTTCTCGGGGTCATAGACAACCGTGAGCGAGATGGCGGGCTGCGGCGTCTCGGGTTCCGGCGTCGCCTCGGTAGCGTCTTGATTCGCGGGCTCGTCGGACTGGTCGTCCTCGGCGTTGTCGCCAAAGACATCGCTGTTTTGGAACGCAGGCGTCTCGGGTTGGCCGGCGGTTTCTTCGGCTTTCGACTTGGGAACCTCGTTGAGCTCAACGGCGGCTTCCTGCTCAGCCATGACTTCGGGCTCGGTCGTGGCAGCGATTTCAGTTTCGACCTCTGCCGTTACTTCAGCAGTGACTTCAGCCTCTACCTCGGGCTCGGGCTCCGGAGCGACTTCGGCCACGGACTCGGGCTCGGGACGCTTAACGTGCTTGGGACGCACGGCCTTCAGGTCCTTCTCGCCGCGCTTTTTCTTTTTGTAGGACTGCTTGGCGCCCTTGGCGGCCTTGGGCTTGTCCTCGCCCTTGGCAAGGGCAGCATCCCAGGCCTCATTGGCGATGACGGTGGCATACAGACGTCCGCCCTTAAAGACGGTCAGCTTAATGCAGTCGTCGAGTTCCTCGAGCAGCTCGCGCGTGGACTCGAAGCCCAGGTCATAAGCGGTCATATCGCCAGCGGCGAGTGTCTCCTCGACCTGTGTCATAAACGTTTGCTTGCCGCATCCAATCGCATCGCGCAGCAGGCGATACAGATAGATGTGGTTGCCCAGCGATAGCGTGGGCTTAACTATTGTCTTGCTCATGGCAAATCTCCTCTTTACACACCAAAGCATCTTGCCATCGCGCAGGGCTTGCCACCTCGGCGCCCAAAGCAAACGGGCGCGACCGTTGCCGGTTCGCGCCCGTTATACAGGTCGGTTATCTGTGAGAGGCGATCGTGCTTAGTTGCCCGATGTCGTGCCTTGGCTCGAGCTGTCGGATGCCGTGCCGGATGCGGTTCCGCTCGAGCTGTTTGTGTTGCTGTTGTCGGTTGAGCCCGTGCCCGATGCATTGCCGCTCGTCTGGTCACCCGTGCTCTGCTGAGAGCCGTCGGTCGTTTGGCTGGAGTCGGTCGTTCCGGATTGTGTGCCGCCGCTGTTCGAAGAGGAATCGGTGCCTTGCGACTGATCAGGGGTGGTCGAGGAAGAATCGGTGGGTGCGGAGTTGGCCTGTGAGTCGTTCTGCTGGCTTTGCGATTGGCCGGCGCTGTCCGCGTCTTGCTCGGTCGTGCGCGACGAAAGGATTGGCTCGGGGCGCTCGCCCAGACCCTCACCGGCGGTGGTTATAAGGATGGCGCCGGCGCAGGCGATAACCGCGACGATGGCGATGGCGATCGAGAAGATGATGACCTTCTTTTGCGTCTGGCTGCGCTCTTCCGCCGCCTTGGCGCGCAGGCTGTTGGGGGCGACGCGCGCCGTGGTCGCGCGTCCCGCGACCTGACGCATCTCTTGCGTAGTCGCGGCGCCGCCCAGGTGCTCCTCGGCATTAAGCTCAACGGGCTCATAGGCGCCGGCGGGGTAGTCGACGGCGGCGTGCGTACCTTTGAGGGCTTCGGCGCTGGCAGAGATAAAGTGGCGGTAGACCTGCGAGGACACAACGGTGATGACCGAGCTCACGGCGGCACCAATTACTGAACCAGCGATACCAATCTTGGAGGCAAGCGCCACGCTCGTGGCGGCAGCTGCGGCGCCGGCGATGATCTGGGGAATGGAAATGTCATCGAACAGGCCCTTTTTGGGCGCGATGGCCATGGTCTGTCCGATGGAATGGTTCTCGTGCACGCCGTTGTTGAGCGATGCCGGCGTCATGACGCGCGTGCGCGGCGCGTCGGTGTACTTGGTTGTCATACGGGGTCCTCCCGGTGTAAATCTGCTTCGTTTCGTGTAGCCATCAGGGTACCCACCAGATGTGAATCATACGTGACATTTAACAGATACCATCAACTCATCAAGGGGGCCTGCTGTCTTTGGTGCAATAGCTTGATGCTAAACTGGATTTATGTTTGCGAGGTGGTTTACGTGATGTACCCGTATATGACATTCGAAGATGGAACCGAGGTCATTCATTCTGACCTGATTACAGATGGCGATATTGAAAAGGTTATCGTGCATTTTGAGCGACCGACGGCAGAGGGCTTCGACTCCGCTCGTTGTGAGTTGCCTTCCTGTTCGTGGACTGACTGGGAAGGGCATTTTACTCAGAGTGAAAAACGAGCTTTCGAAGAGTGTCTGAGCAAATAATTTAGATTAGTTCGAGTTTAGTTCGAATAAAGAAGCTGAATGCGATGACCTAAAGCGTATGCATTTTTAGTATTAGATGCGTATGAAATGGAGGATGTGAATGGATGAGCTAATAGACTTTAAAAAACGATTTCTCAAGAATGGCGAGCTGGTTTCAATTCCAAAAAAGGAAAGCTATAAAAGAATCATGCTGCTATGGGCCGTCTCTTTCTTTGAATTAAATACAAGTTATACGGAGCTTCAGGTTAATCGTGTGCTGTCACAGCTCTATCCTGATTATGCCGTGTTGAGGCGGTACTTGGTTGATTATGGATTCCTATTAAGGGATGAACGAGGCCTGAAATACGAGGTTAATCGTGATGTTCACGGTATTGAGAGCTAGCCGTCCGGTTCGGGTCCTATATATTGCTAGAGGGATAAGCGAAATAGGCAATTGG
Organism: Collinsella sp. AF19-1LB; assembly: GCF_003459655.1. NCBI lineage: Bacteria > Bacillati > Actinomycetota > Coriobacteriia > Coriobacteriales > Coriobacteriaceae > Collinsella > Collinsella sp. AF19-1LB. Next base: position 3,392 of record NZ_QRWO01000009.1, on the reverse strand, counting down.
TGTGCGAATATTGCTTTGCCAATGCTGATTTACGAGGTAACTCACGATGTTTCTGCAACTGCTTTGATGGTCTGCTGCAGATTTGCCCCCTCTCTGTTTTCAGTTGCGCTCGCGCAGCTGCCTCAGAAGATGGGTATCGGGACACTGCAGGCCATGAGATTGGCAGACTTAATTCGCGCGGGATTATTCGTTTGCTATATTTTTGTTGATAGTAAATGGAGTATGTTTGCTATTACGTGCGCGGTATCGCTTTGCCGAACGGTAGAAATGCCCTGCTTTTACTCGTTGTTAAGAGCCAATACGAATAGTATCAATCGCGACGTAATTAATAATTCGTTTGGGTTCCTGCAGAATTTGATGATGGTTCTGGGGCCAGTTGCCGGCGGTTTTGTTGTCGCTCAATTTGGGGCGGAGGCTGTTCTTGCATTAGACGCGCTTTCTTTTGCCGCGTCGTTCTGGTTGCTGCGAGATGTTCCGTCGGTTATCGAGGTTAATGATAAAGAGGGAATAAGCAAAAATGAAAAAAACAGGACTGCATTTAGTGATCTTAGCGCGAAGCACTTGGCAATTGGTTTCCTATTAATCGATATTTCTAGTGGCGTGGCATTCGGCTCTCTGAATTCTCTTTTGCCAGCTATAGCGCAATTGCAATTTGACTCGTCATCGATACAATACGGATTCCTTCAGAGTAGTCTTACAATCGGACTGTTGTTCGGAAATACAATATATGGTCGTTTAATCAGTGGTTCCGATTGCGTTAAATCATATTGTTTTGTGACGTATCTTGCGCTCGGTGCGTATCTGGCGTTTGGCTATCGCTATGCGTCTGGGATATCGTTTATTTTCCTTTTTATCGTCGGTGCCGGAAACGCCATTCAAGATGTGCTTCTCATAACATCGCTGCAGGATTTGGCGAGAGACGGATCTGAATCGATAAGCCTGTTTTCAATTAGGGAGTCTTTGCAATCGGTTGCTGTTGTTATTTCAACACTTCTTGTTTCGCTGTTCACGAGCATCGCGATGTTCTCAATTCTCGTTACAGGACTTGGTGTATTTTCAATTATGATGGTAGTTGTGTTTCAATTGAATTATTTGCGAAAGATGTGACGTTGATATGCCTAAAACGCTTTTAGTATTTCCCCCAGGATGGAGTCCAGTGGGGCCGTATCTTGCCTTGCCTGTTTTGAAGTCATATCTTCAAGAGGTTGAACAATACAAAGTTGACATTGTTGACTTAAACGTGGAATTTTACGATGACCTCCTATCTTTTAGACATGTCGAAGAGTGCTGTAAAAGGTATCGGGAATCAAAGGATTCGTTTAGTTCGAATGTTCAATTAACAATCGAGTTGATACAAAAGTCGGCACTTAATGTTGACGAGGCAAAAGATATTTTCAGATCGAAGAGATACTTTAATCTAAAAGAAAGACAATATGCTGAAAACATTTTTAGAAATGCACTCTATATCATAAATCACGTCTCATATGGAGTTAAATACACGTTCAACTCCATAGATCTGCCCTATGATTATTATTCGACACCAGAAATAATGAAATCGCTTGCGGATACCTTGCATAATCCGTTTATTTCCTTCTATGAAACTGCCTTTCTTAAGCGTATTCAGAGGGAAAAATTCGAGTTTATTGGGATTTCGGTGAGCGGCTGTTTCCAATTGATTTCTGCAGTTACGTTAGCGAAACTGATTAAGGAAGAATGTCCATCTGTTAAACACGTCTCATTGGGCGGCAATTACATTACTCGTTTAGCAGATGACTGCATGAAAGAATGGCATCCCTTTTTTGAATACATTGATTCGATAATGATGTATGACGGCGAAGAGCCGCTTGCACGTCTTCTTGAGGCTCTTGACTCTGGTGATGACAATCTCGACTGTGTTCCAAACCTTTGCCATGCTAAAGGTGGAAAGATATATAAAAACCATCGGATTGAGCAAACATTTATCAACGATACAGTTCCCGATTTCGATGGCTTCGCCCTTTCTAAATACTTCATGCCTGAGTTAATATTGCCGGTTTATTCCTCTAGGCAGTGTTTTAATCATTGCGCCTTCTGCACCATTCCCGGTGCCACCGGTGGTTGTTACCGAAAGATGCCTATATCGAGAGTATTTGAAATAATGTGTCGGTTAAATGAAAAATACGGCACGAGAGTTTTCTCTTTTGTGGATGAAACATTCGAAGGCAAAAGAATGGAGCAACTCGCGGATGAAATAAACGCATCGGGAAAAACGTTTTTCTGGCATGGAGAAACGAGGTTCTCTCCAACCCTAAGTACAGAAGTTTTTAACAAGATATACCAAAGTGGATGTAGGCAGATTCAGTTTGGCCTCGAGTCATACAACCAAAGAGTTCTTGATCTAATGAAGAAGAACACGAGAGTTGATTGGATTGATCGCAATGTCCATGATTGTCTCAATGCGGGTATTCCTGTTCATCTATTTTTTATGATTGGCTTTCCGACCGAAACTAAAGAAGAGGCTCTGAACACCTTAGCTTATACAGAGAATGTTTTGAATTATTCAAAACAGGTATGTGGTGTTCCATATTCCACGAGAGGATTTACGAATTTTGGTCTCGTTATGGGGTCGGATGTTTGGAATCATCCCGATAAGTATGGTGTCTCTGTAATGCCGAAGTCCCAATATGAGGATTTGCGCCTCGAAGTGGATTATGTTTCAGGCACTGGTTTAACTTTAAATGAAGCAAAATCCTTATCTGATGAGCATCATATTGATTTTTATATGCAAGAGGTCATAAACGGTAGCGACACAATTGACTTGCCCCAGCGGCTTCATATTTCAGAGGTGACCTGGATCCTAGATTCTATTCACGCTGTCAGGTATAAGGGACATTTGACCAAAGTAAAGCGACGGCTAACTAGTCTAAATCCAGCTGATCGAATCTGGCTGGATTCCAAGACCTCTGTCGTGCTCGTTGAGCCATTTGCCTACTTCTATAATTCTGAATACCATCATGTCTATGCTGTTTCCCAGTTGGTATACCTTAAGTTGGCCCGTTTATTGGAGGCCGATTGTAGCATTTCTCTTATTCTTGATCAGGGCGACCTCGAGCTGACAAGGGCGATAGAAGAACTGTTGCATTATGGATTGCTGAATACAAATATCGATGCCGATTATGTAATGCACGATAACGGTTTTCAATTGGTTAAAAGTTCGTTTGTTAAAGAAGTCGGACGCTCAAAAGAGGGGTTAAGAGTACTGCTGAGTTGTGCCACCCATAGAATGTGTGCGGTTAATGATTTTTCGTTCGCTTTGCTTTCGTTGTTTGAAAAGCCGATTACTAAGAACGAGGTGCGCGACATTTTGAAAAAAGAGGGACGGTTGATTTTCAATCTCAGCGCAACAGCCTGAA
>NZ_QRWO01000089.1:0-514 GCF_003459655.1 Collinsella sp. AF19-1LB | reverse complement strand
CGCTTTTCTTCACTTGTTTGCCTTATTTACGCAGCAAGGCCTAAGTCGCGATACAAATGCATCACCCGGCCGTAGTATATTCGTAAAAACTTAGCCATTCCTGCTACTTTTGCTACTTTTTTATACTTTCCTTCTGCCTCTTTCTTCTTTATGAACCTATATACTGCATCATCTTTGGGGATTTTATGCATAACTAACGACATCATTACTTGATACAATACTTTCCGCAGCCGCGCAGGACCTTTCTTTACTATGTGATTCTGCGAGGCTCGGAATTTCCCTGATTCATGTATTGATGGGGTCAGGCCTGCAAAGCAGATCAGAGAATGCTTGTTTTTAAAGCGTCTCACATCTCCGATCTGGGCAATAAGCGCTACTCTGGTAACTCTTCCGACTCCGCCCATCTCGCCGACGAGTTCATATTCCGGCAGATCCTTGGCTATATCTTCCATTCGTGTTAAACTAGCCATAAGAGCCTCGTCGGCTCTTCTCAGTAATCCGACATACCACATGA
>NZ_QRWO01000088.1:0-516 GCF_003459655.1 Collinsella sp. AF19-1LB | reverse complement strand
GGGGGAGGCCTCGCGGCCTCCCCCTTTTTTGCGTTATATAAGCTGACATTTGCCCTATCTGTTTCAGGAGTGCTCGGATTGTCTTTAGTCGAGGGCATCGTTGCCGTCCGCGGTGAGGTAGAGCCGATCTTCTTGCTTATGTCGCTTTCTGGTGGCGCTCAGTCGGCTCCAGGGTTCTGTCGTCACGTTTATCCGGACGGATCTTATGCTCCTTATTTCCAGTAAATCAGTTAAGGGGTATTGTTTCAATTAAATACACTCCGCCAGCGGGGGCTCTATCTAATTAGTGATAGAGCCCCCGCTGGTGTTTTATAGGTTTGTTAACGTTGTCCTTCTATTTATGACGGGCTAACTAGCAGAGACCGACGAGGGTATAAAGATGCTATGTCTACAGTGGACAGCAAGATTCCCGAGGTCATACGGTCTGTCCATGGTTTATGACCAAATGTGTGACTCTGAGCAACTCGGAGCCAGCTAATTAATTTGTGAACAAAATATGGAGTGCGCGATTCCCGC
>NZ_QRWO01000087.1:0-527 GCF_003459655.1 Collinsella sp. AF19-1LB | reverse complement strand
AAGTCCCCGCAGCACCCGGTCCCCGGGGTCGCACCCGCGTACCTTGAGAGCCGCATAGCGATAGGAGAGAGATGGAAGATCATTCTTCCAGACTCGATTCTTTTCTGCGATTTATCAGACAGAATGATAGCAATCATTCATCCGATCCAAACAAGAAGAATTCACTTATTAATGAGTGAGGAGCATCTGATCGCGAGCACAGTCAACTACTGTGCCGCGGTATGAGATACCCGAATTGCGACATACGAGCGCTATTCATGATATCGATTAATTAGACTAATTAGCGACACGTGGATATCCCGCGGGCCCGAGAGCGGTCCCGCAAGATACCACGGGCGCACGGCGGATGCCTTGGCACAGGGAGCCGATGAAGGACGCGGCAAGCTGCGATAATCCCCGGCGAGGAGCACACATCCTTCGACCCGGGGGTCTCCGAATGGGCGAACCCATCCGTAGCAGTACGGATATCCCGACCCTGAACACATAGGGGCCGGGAGGACAACCCGGGGAACTGAAACATCTAAGTA
>NZ_QRWO01000086.1:0-533 GCF_003459655.1 Collinsella sp. AF19-1LB | reverse complement strand
GACTCAGCGCAACGCGTTGCGCTGAGTCCTGAGGCGCGAATCCGGGTAGGCAACCCCAGAGGGGCCGGAATCCCCCGGCCCGCGATGGAGGGAGGCCGAAATGTCCAGACCGAAGCCGTCCGGGAGGTCGTACGGGAGGCTCACGAGGCATGAGAGGAACACGGTCGAGAGGATGCTCGACCTCAACCGCAGCGCCCGCGAGATCGCTGCGGAGCTCGGCAGGTCGCCATCGACCGTGACCAGGGAGGTGGCGGCGCACCGCTACGTCACCGCGCCGCGCTCGCGCTACGGCGAGCCCGCGCCCGCGGACCTGTCGGGGGCCTGCCCCAGGCTCTCCGCGTGGCCGAGGTGCTGCAACGGCTGCTCGCACAGGAGGGGCTACGGCTGCTCGAGGAGGCCCAGGGTGTTCTACAGCGCAAGGAGGGCGCAGGAGGCGGCCGACGCCGAGCTCTCGGCGAGCAGGTCCGGGATCGACGAGACCGTGGAGGGCGCCGCCGCCAAGCTCGCGGCCATCAGGGACGGGCTCGCGCGCG
>NZ_QRWO01000085.1:317-553 GCF_003459655.1 Collinsella sp. AF19-1LB | reverse complement strand
TTTTAATTCGGTCTTCATTATACCAATGAAGATAATCGTCTAGGTAAGCTATGAATTCTTTAATGGATACACCTATCCAGCTTCTATTATAGAACATTTCGTTTTTTACTCTTCCAAAGACACCTTCACAAGCAGCATTATCCGGCGAGCACCCTTTTTTCGACATGGATCTTGTCCAGCCGAATTTCTTCATCAAGGCGATCCATCCAGGCCATTGGTAATGTATACCGCGGTCT
>NZ_QRWO01000085.1:0-307 GCF_003459655.1 Collinsella sp. AF19-1LB | reverse complement strand
CCAGGCCATTGGTAATGTATACCGCGGTCTGAATGAACGATAGGATGCTTGTCATCGCCCAGGGCCTCTCTCGCTTTTACCAGCATGGTATTGACCAGTTTGGCATTCGGCGACGTGCCGATCGTCCATGCGACAATCTTGCCGTCAAAGACGTCAGTTATAGCTGACAGGTATACTTTCCCTGCAGATATGTGGAATTCCGTAATATCTGTGAGAAGCAGCTTTCCTAATTCGTCGGCATGAAAATTCCTGTTAACGAGATTAGGGGCAGGTGAAATTTCTCCTTTGTAGGAGCTATACTTTTTAG
>NZ_QRWO01000084.1:0-558 GCF_003459655.1 Collinsella sp. AF19-1LB | reverse complement strand
AAATTGCGATTTGTCGACCTGGGTGACGAAGTCGGCGAACTGGCGCTGAAGGCTTGCGGGTGGTATCGGAATCAACAGCTTTTCAAGTTCGGTCTTTGGAATATTACTCATTGATTTAGCAGAGCCATGCGCAAGCGAACGAATCGAATTAAGCATCGTTTCGGAAAGCAGATGAGAGAGATATGCCCCGTCGACGATAGGCAACGGATGCATACGAAACACTATGTCTGGAAACATGATACCGCCATCAGTATGCCTAACGAGAACAGAGCGCCCAACAAGCTCGGGAGTGTTCTTGCGAGCGAGAAGGATGTCGCCATCCCGCACAAACTTGCTAATAACAGGCTCGCTGTCGAGTGGAAGCGCCTTGTTCTGATCCTCGCAGTATGTACCAGTAGAAATGGCACTGAGCTTAAGGACAGCTGGCTCCGATCCAGCTCGCGGAGTCGTCAGACACTTTGGGCTCTTTCCGGACTCGACACAATCAACGCAGTTGCATAGCGGGAGTTTTTCACAGCCATCAAAGGATGCGAATATCTCTACAAACCGTGATTTGAC
>NZ_QRWO01000083.1:0-748 GCF_003459655.1 Collinsella sp. AF19-1LB | reverse complement strand
TTCAAGACTTTAGTCTGCTGGCCGCGCAGCGGCCAGCTTTAAACCACCCGCTACGCGGGTGGAGACAAACGGCTTTACAAAGCCACCCCTCCGACCGATATTGACGATTGTTCAGGCCGTCAAGAATTCGAGTCGAAGGGGTGGTCGCCATGGCCCAGAAGGCCTACAGCCTTTCCCACACGAAGTGGATGTGCAAGTACCACATCGTGTTCACGCCGAAGTATAGGCGCAAAGTGATCTACAACCAAATCAGGAGCGACATAGGGGAGATCCTCAGGAAGCTGTGCGAGTACAAGGGGATCGAGATAATCGAGGGGCACCTGATGCCCGACCACGTGCACGTGCTGCTGGCGATCCCGCCGAAGTACAGCGTCGCGAGCGTCATGGGCTACCTGAAGGGGAAGAGCTCGCTGATGATATTCGACAGGCACGCCAGCCTCAAGTACAAGTTCGGCAACAGGAAGTTCTGGGCGGAGGGCTACTACGTGTCCACCGTCGGCCTGAACGAGGCGACGATCGCCAAGTACATCAGGGAGCAGGAGTCCCACGACATCGCACTGGACAAGCTGAGCGTGAAGGAGTACGAGGACCCCTTCAAGAGGGGGTGATGCCGCCGGTTCGACCGGCGCGCCACGGGTCAAGATGCACTAGGCCTGGACGAAGTCCGGGCCCGCGCCTTTAGACGCGAGCCCGGGGCCCGTGGGTTATACCCTAAGAGCAAACCACCCTTTTTAAGGGTGGTTCTGAT
>NZ_QRWO01000082.1:395-762 GCF_003459655.1 Collinsella sp. AF19-1LB | reverse complement strand
GGTTGATTTTCAATCTCAGCGCAACAGCCTGAACGGACCCCGCGTTTCCGCAGCTAGCGCAACGCGGAAATAGCCCCCGGCACCTGGCCGTCGCCTCGTTTCCGCAGGTGGATAGGCTGTGGAGGCCGGTGCCCCCATGCCGCCGCCGCATGCTCCGCCAGCCCGCCGCGCAGCCGTTCCGGACTCAGCGCAACGGGCCCTCCGGCCCATGTCCCGGCCCGACGCCTACCCCGCCAGCGGCCCCTCGCCCCTCGCGGCCCTGGCCCTGTCGATGCAGCCGGGCGTGAGGTCGAGCTCGCCGGGCGCCAGCTCCTCTATCCCGAACGCGTCCATGAGGGCGGAGGCGTCCTCCCCGAGGGCCATCCGC
>NZ_QRWO01000082.1:0-385 GCF_003459655.1 Collinsella sp. AF19-1LB | reverse complement strand
CGTCCTCCCCGAGGGCCATCCGCAGCACGCGCGCCGGCGTCAGGAACCCGAGCGCCCCCCTCGGCTCGGAGTTCACCTGCGACATGAGCAGCGCGCAGTCCGCCGCCGTCAGCCGGTCGAACCTGGCCCCGGCGCCCTTGGGCAGCAGCTTCCTGATCTCCACGTGGTTCTTCTCGCACGCGCCCTTCTGCTGGCTCTGCCGGGGGTCGCAGTAGAAGAGCCTGGTCTCGCCGTCCCGCTCGCCGAGCAGCGCCGCGATGGCGCCCTCGTCGGCGAACTCGCTCCCGTTGTCGGTGAGCACGGCGCCGAAGGCGCGCCTCGCGCCGTCCTCGCCGAGGACCCCGCGCAGGGAGGAGAGCGCCGCCAGGACCGAGGCGCACGTGCC
>NZ_QRWO01000081.1:0-766 GCF_003459655.1 Collinsella sp. AF19-1LB | reverse complement strand
CCTTTCCAGGAAATCCAGCAGTTTGTCTTTACCGCTGTTTATGTCGAATCCTCCGAAAAGATCGAAGATTCCTGGCATGGTCTGCTCCAATTGACTTTGCAGCTGGAGAAGGATGCGGCTTCTTTCCTCCGAAAAGTTAAGATAAGCATCGCAGAGTCTCTTTAAGAGGAAATACTTATCTCCATTAAGATCGAATTGCGGTAACTTTGCCCAATAAGCGATTCCATATCTGGCAATATTCGTGGAGTCGATGGAGTCTGTCTTTGTGTGTCTGAAGTTCTCTGCCTTATTAAAATTAGCAACCTTCAGAGCGTTGACGACAGATACAAAAATCCCATTCTGCTGCAAGAAATAGGCTATCGACAGGTGATAGACACCTGTTGATTCCATGACGACTTTTATCTCGTCATACTTTGCTTGTACCCGAATTTCATCGACCAGAGGCTGAAGTTCCTCTTTTGTGTGCTTAACATCAAAGGGCCTGCGGATGATCTTGTCGCCAGGCGCCATGAAACACACCGTACTTTTTCTCTTGGATACATCAATACCTACACAGATCATAAGTGACCTCCTATAAAAGATATTTGTAGTTGGTAGACGCTAATCCTTCACACACTTATTACCACTCAAACTAGTTTTTTTACACGAACACGGAGATAAACCTGCCTAACGCGAGCACACATAATAAGGGGAAGGCTGACCCTCTTCTCCACGTCCAGTAAACGGACCGGTGGTTCGCCGTCAAACCATCTACTCCCCTAATTAT
>NZ_QRWO01000080.1:0-795 GCF_003459655.1 Collinsella sp. AF19-1LB | reverse complement strand
ATGGGATACCGCCGGATGAACGATTGGATCAAGAAGTATAGCGAGAGCCACCTTATGGTAAGTGACAGTCTGGTTCTTCGTGTCAGGCGGATACTTAATATTAAGTCCGTGATCAAATACAAGACCGATGGCTGCACTCGTAACGCAAAGGATCCAAAGTACATTTTTGAAAACCTGCTGAACCGTGATTTCGATGCAGGCGTATCCAATGCAAGATGGATGACGGATGTCACCGAATTCAAATACACAACGGCTGATGGAGTTTTGCATAAGTTATATTTAAGCGCCATTATTGATGGCCATGACCGTCGGATTGTCTCTTATGTCATCGGCGACAGAAACAATACTGCACTGGCTTTTGAGACAATGGAAAAGGCACTTAAAGAGAATCCAGGAGCACATCCAATGATTCATACTGACCGCGGATTCCAGTATACAAGCAACGGATTCCATAAGATCGTTGAAAAAGCAGGACTGGTTCACAGCATGTCCCGCGTAGGCTGCTGTGCAGACAACGGTCTGATGGAAGGGTTCTGGGGAATGCTGAAGCGCGAACGTTACTACACACGTAAATTCACCAGCCGCAAAGCAGTGGTAAGCATGATCAACGGCTACATCTACTTCTACAACAACAAACGCATTCAGCGCAAATTACATCTTTTAGCCCCAATGGAAGTATTCAACGCAGCTCCAATGGCTGCATGATTAAGATTAAGGTACGATTAGATTTTTTATGATATTTATTTGTCTGTATTAACAAATCCGCACCACCTTCTCCTTCGGAGCAAGGTTAAC
>NZ_QRWO01000008.1:26186-78390 GCF_003459655.1 Collinsella sp. AF19-1LB | reverse complement strand
ACACATGTATGTCAATCTTGGTCTAACAGAGCCTTTTTTAATCCCCGTCCCAGAAAAATCATCGGAGTGGCTAAATAGCCTGAATTGATAAAGCGATTTAGCAAAAACATCGCATCTGACCTGCATTCTTCTTGTAGTGGTATCTTCATAAGGTAACCAACTTTACCTACCGTTTACCGCTAGTTTTAGCACGTTTACCAAACCGCGCACCCTCTGCTCAAGCCTGCCCAAAACCCGCCGTATAGTTCCCTCACGGCCCGCATCCGGCGGGTCGATTCGTTACCACGGTCGTGCGCGTAAGCGCATGGAAGGGGAAGTATCGTGAGCGATTGCAAGAGGGTTTACCGTTTTGGAACCGACGCCCAGGGCACCTGTGTCACCGAGGGCGACAAGTCCATGTACTTCGTGCTTGGCGGCAAAGGCGCAAACCTTGCCGAGATGAGCCGCATCGGCCTGCCGGTTCCCGGTGGCTTTACCATTACCTGCCAGACTTGTGTCGAGTACTCCGGTGCCGGCAACGTGTGGCCCGAGGGCGCACTCGATGAGATCGTTGCCGCTGAGGCCGACCTCGAGGCCCGTTGTGGCAAGAAGCTCGGCGACGCCTCCGACCCGCTGCTCGTGTCGGTTCGCTCGGGCGCTCCGTTCTCCATGCCCGGTATGATGGACACAGTCCTCAACCTGGGCCTCAATGACGATTCCGTTCAGGGCCTTATCGCCCAGACGCAAAACCCGCGTTTTGCCTGGGATAGCTACCGCCGCTTTATCCAGATGTTCTCCAACGTCGTCATGGGCGTCGACGCCGACCTGTTCGAGAACGCTCTGACCCAGGCACGCTTGGTCGCCGGCGTTCGCGTCGATTCCGAGCTTTCGGCCGAGGACCTGCAGGGGCTCGTCGAGACCTTCAAGGGGATCTTCTCCGACAACGTCGAGGCCGCCCTGTACCCCGAGCTCGAGGTCGCTGACGGCAAGCCCGTCTTCCCGCACGACCCGGAGCTCCAGCTGCGTCTTGCCATCCAGGCCGTCTTTGGCAGCTGGATGAACGAGCGCGCCTGCATCTACCGCAAGCAGCATGGTATCTCCGACGAACTCGGCACCGCCGTCAACGTTCAGGCTATGGCCTTTGGCAATAAGGGCGAGACCTCCGCGACCGGCGTCGCCTTCACGCGCAACCCGGCCGACGGCACCAAGGAGTTTTACGGCGACTTTCTGGTTAACGCCCAGGGCGAGGACGTCGTCGCCGGCATCCGCAATACCGAGCCCATCGCCGACCTCAAGACCACCCCGGGCCTCGAGTCTGCAGGTGAGGAGCTCGAGCGCGTGTTCCTGACCCTCGAGGATCATTATCGCGATATGTGCGATATCGAGTTCACCATCGAACAGGGCAAGCTCTGGATGCTCCAGACCCGCGTGGGCAAGCGTACCGCCACGGCCGCCCTGCGCATCGCCATCGAGATGGTCGAGGAGGGCCTGATCACGCGCGAGGAAGCCGTGGGGCGCATCGACCCCGCACAGCTCGATCAGCTCCTGCACCCGCAGTTCGATGCCTCCAAGAAGTATGAGGCACTTGCTACCGGCCTTAACGCCAGCCCCGGTGCCGCCGTGGGCGAGGTTGTGTTCTCGAGCGATGACGCCGTTGCGCGTTCCGCCGAGGGTCACAAGGTTATCCTGGTTCGCTGGGAGACCAACCCCGACGATCTGAAGGGCATGGTCGCTGCCGAGGGCATCCTCACCAGCCATGGTGGCAAGACGAGCCACGCAGCCGTTATCGCCCGCGGCATGGGTACACCCTGCGTCTGCGGTGTCGAGCGCTTCCACATCGACGCCGCCGAGAAGGTCGTGCACATCGATGGCAGCGACCGCGTACTGCACGAGGGCGATGTCATCTCCATCGACGGTACCCAGGGCATCGTCGTCGATGGCGCTGTCGATTTGGTCTCCGCTGAACTCACCGGCGATCTGGACACCATCCTGTCCTGGGCCGACGAGATTCGCCTGGACGAGACCTGTGGCCACGCCAACCATGTGCGCGTCAACGCCGACAACCCTGAGGATGCCGCACTCGCCCTCGAGTTTGGCGCCGAGGCCATCGGCCTGTGCCGCACCGAGCACATGTTCCTGGGCGATCGTAAGAACATCATCCAGAGCTTCATCCTGTCCGACGACGAGGCCGTGAAGCAGCAGGCCCTGGCCGACCTGCTCAAGGTCCAGACCGAGGACTTCCTAGCCATGTTCAAGACCATGTCCGGTCGCGATGTGGTCGTTCGCCTGCTTGATCCGCCGCTGCACGAGTTCCTGGATAATCCTCGCGAGCTCGAGGTCGCCATCACCAAGAAGGAGGCCGCCGGCGCTCCCGAGGAGGAGCTCACTGCCCTGCGCGCCCGCCTACGTCGCATTGACGGCATGGTCGAGTCCAACCCCATGCTGGGCTTGCGCGGCGTGCGCCTGTCCGTCGTCTTTGGCGATCTGCCGCTCATGCAGGTCCGCGCCGTGGCCACGGCTGCTGCCCGCCTTATCAAGGATGGTGTCGACCCACGCCCCGAGATCATGGTTCCGCTCGTTTCCATCACGGCAGAGCATGTCCAGACCCGCGAGGTCATTGAGCGTGCCATCGCCGAGGTTTCCTCCGAGGAAGGTGTCGAGCTCAACATTCCCGTGGGCACGATGCTCGAGCTGCCGCGCGCCTGCATGGTCGCCGACGAGATCGCCCATCACGCAGATTTCTTCTGCTTTGGCACCAACGACCTCACCCAGACGACCTTCGGCTTCTCCCGCGACGATGCCGAGGCCAAGTTCATTCCGCTGTACCTGCACAAGAAGATCCTGAAGGACAACCCCTTCGAGACCATCGACACGGCGGTGCTGGAGCTCGTGCGCTTGGCCGTCGAGAAGGGCCGCGCCACCAATCCCGACATGCACTTTGGCGTGTGCGGCGAACACGGCGGCGACCCCAAGTCCATCAAGGGCCTGTTTAACGTGGCCGACGTGGACTATGTGTCCTGCTCGCCCTACCGCGTGCCCCTCGCGCGCCTAGCTGCCGCCCAGGCCAAGCTCGAGGCCAAGCGTTCCGCCTAGCGTTTAGCGTTTAGACGCCTAGCGTAGCCCCCCCTCATACCGCCCGTCTCATTCGTGAAGCGGGCGGTTATCATGTGCGGGTTTTGTCTTTTTGTCTGCGCAAAAAATTGTTCTTGCAGCAGAAACCCGCGCGTGTATACTCGAATACGTTTGTTCAACTACGTGCCGGCCAAGGTGGTACGGCACCTCTAGAAGAGTAAGGAATTGCACATGGATTACATCCGCGCAATCGAGCGTCAGCAGATCCGCGAGGACATCCCGCAGGTCCGCGTTGCCGACAACGTCAAGGTTCACTACCGCATTAAGGAAGGCGACCGCGAGCGCATCCAGGTTTTCCAGGGTGACGTCATCCGCATGGCCGGCGCCGGTGCCCGTGAGACCTTCACCGTCCGCAAGATTTCCTTCGGTGTCGGTGTTGAGCGTACCTTCCCGCTTCACAGCCCCAAGATCGCCAAGCTCGAGGTCGTCCGTCATGGTCGCGTCCGTCGCGCCAAGCTGTACTACCTCCGCGACAAGGTGGGCAAGGCTGCTCGCATCCCCGAGAAGCGCTAAGAAGATCGCAGCGTCTGTCCACTCGTTTGGACAAAAGGGTCACCTTCGGGTGGCCCTTCTTTTTATCTGATTTGCATGCAAGGAGGCCCCGATATGGCCAACATGACGAGCTCGGTTTCGGCATCGCAGGTTGCCGGCGAGCTGGCGAGCGCCACGTTTGAGGAGATCCCCGCCCTCGTGGAGCATTATCGCGAGGATCCGCGCCAGCAAGTGATCAAGGCTTGCGAGCGCGCCCTTAAGCGCCATGCCAAGGAACTTGCCGAGCGCGAGCGCGTCAACGGTATGTACGAGCTGATGCACGAGCTCGGTGGGGATGGCGTGGTCGTGGGTGTCGACGAGGTGGGTCGCGGCTCGGTGGCCGGTCCTTTGACGGTGTGCGCCGTGTGCCTTCCCATGGAGCCGCGCGTCTGGGGCATCAACGATTCCAAAAAGCTCACGCCGGCGCGCCGCGAGCTGCTCTCGGTGAAGATTGCCGAGGTCGCGACGGCGATTGGTTTTTGCCATATCGCGCCTGCCGATATCGACGATATGGGCATGGCCCGCGCCATCCGCGCTGCCGTCGCGGGCGCCGTGGCCGATACGGGGCTCGAGCCCGATTGCGTGCTTATGGACGGTAACCCCTTGGGCGCCGTTCCCAACGAGCGCGACGTGGTGAAGGGCGATGCCAAAATCGCCTGTATCGCCGCGGCGTCCATCATGGCCAAGGTCACGCGTGACGAGATGATGGTCGAGTACGACGCCGAGTACCCCGAGTATCATTTGGCCGAGTCGAAGGGCTACGCAAGTCCCGAGCACATCGAGGCGATTCGCAAACATGGACTTTGTCCGCTGCATCGTGTGAGCTTTTGCGGAAACTTTCTGCAGACTGAGCGCCTTTTCTAGGCCAATTGTGGAGACAGGGACCTCTGGCGTTTTATAAACCTGCTGGTAGCGGGCCGTGTGCAACGTGATAGTTGCGTACGGCCCGTTTTTTGTCGGTATTTGGTCAGCTTTTGGTTTGTTTCCGGTACTTACCCGCATGAAAGGCGCCCTCATCATCGGGGCAATGCAGTGTGCGGGAAAGGAGACCCCATGTGTGCCGCAAGCAAAAAGAGCAAGACGCAGCAACTCAAGGAGCGCTGGGAAGACGGCGAGCTCGACTGCGGGGCGATTACGCCCGAGTTTATCAAGGGGCTCAGTCCCCGCGAGCTCGGCATGCTGGGCGAGCTGATCACCATCGATTACTTTAACGAGCGTGGATACACCTTGTTGGAGCAGGGCTATCGTTGCATTGAGGGCGAAGCCGATCTGGTGCTGCTCGATGAGCTCGATGATGTCGTGGTGATGGCCGAGGTCAAGACGAGACGCGTCGCCCTGGATTGCACCACGCGGGTCTTTCCCGAGGAGGCCGTGGACGCCCAAAAGCAGCGTCGGTATCGCCGTATCGCAAGTTACTATCTCATGGAGCACTATCCGCTCAGGTCGATTCGCTTCGATGCCGTGGGCGTCACCATCCGCGGCGGGCATATCGCCGAGATTGAGCACCAGTACAATGCGTTCGATTGGCAGGTGTCGTGATGGCGTTTGAGACGTTTGCCGTACACGCGGCCTGTATCCGCGGCGTCGAGGCAATTCCCGTCACCGTCGAGGTTTCGCTTGCCGGTGGCGTTCCGGGCATCCAGATGCTCGGCATTCCGAGTATGGAGGTGATGGAGTCGCGCGGGCGTATCCGGTGCGCTATGCGCTCGGCAGGCTTCGAGATCCCGCGCTCTGGCATTACCGTCAACCTGGCACCCGGCGATATTCGCAAGACCGGTAGCGGCTTTGATCTGCCCATCGCCATCGCGGTTCTGGCGGCCGATGGGCAGATTCCCCGTGACAACCTCGATCGCTGCCTTATCGCCGGCGAGCTCGGCTTGGACGGTACGGTGCTTCCCGTCAAGGGCGAGGTGGCGTTTCAGCTATTGGCGCGTGATATGGGGCTGTCCTTTATCGCCGGCAGGTCCGATCAGCATGTGCCGCTCGCGGGCGTGGATTGTGGATTCATCGATCATTTGTCTCAGCTTGCCCATGGCATGGGCGAGGCGGCTCGGCACTATCTGGATTCCGAGGGCGTCGAGGCGACCTTTGAGCCCGAGCTCGACTATGCCGACGTACTGGGGCAGGAAGTCGCTAAACGCGGCATGGCGCTTGCGGCGGCAGGAGAACTCGGCTTGCTCATGATTGGGTCCCCGGGATCGGGCAAGACGATGCTTGCGCGCCGTATGACCGGCATCCTGCCCGAGCTTTCCATTGAGGATCAGCAGGAGGCGCTGTGCATCCATTCGGTCTTGGGCGAGAACATCGATGGCTTATTGGCAGGTCATCGGCCGTTTCGAAGCCCCCATCACAGTATTTCAACGGCGGGTCTCATTGGCGGAGGACGCCCGGTGCATCCGGGTGAGATCAGCCTGGCTCATGGCGGCGTGCTCTTTTTGGACGAGCTTGCCGAGTTTCCCACGGGTGTGCTGCAGACGCTGCGTCAGCCCATCGAACGCGGCTATGTGAGGATCGTACGCGTCGACGGGGCCTTTACCTTCCCGTCGCGCTTTCAGCTGCTGGCCGCGAGCAATCCCTGCTCCTGCGGCTTTTTGGGCGATCGCGAGGTGCCATGCCGCTGCTCGGCATCGATGGTGGAGCGCTATCGGGCAAAGCTGCGCGGTCCTTTAGCCGACCGTATCGACATGATGATCGATGTGACCCGTCCCGACCCCCAAGTGATTATCGAGGGTGCGGAGGGTATGTCGTCGGCCGAGTTGCGTGACTACGTTGTGCGCGGTCGCGCCTTTCGCGCCTGGCGCGAGTCCCGTATGGACGATGCGGATGCCGAGGTCGAGGATGACGAGACGCGGTCCATTGACGGCGTCGTTTCGACCTTTGAGCTCGATGATGCGGCGGAGAAGTGTGTGCTCGGCCTGTCGAAGCGCACGCATCTCACGGGCCGCGGCATCGTGCGCCTGGTGCGTATCGCACGTACCATCGCCGATGTCGCCGAGAGCGAGCAGGTGACGCAGGATCACGTGCTCGAGGCGGCGATGTACCAGGGAAGGAGGGACCAATGATGGCCGAGGGGACCTTCGAACTGCATCCAGGTGACGCGTTGTATCCAGAGTCCGTTTTGGAGCTATCTGATGTACCCCAGACGCTCTTTGTGCGCGGCAACCCCGAGGTGCTTTCGACGCCTGCGCTCTCCATCATCGGCGCGCGCAAGGCCTCTCCGTATGGTCTTGCCGTGGCAGAGCTTGCGGCAAAGATGGCGGTCGAGGCGGGAGTGACGGTTGTTTCGGGCGGCGCGGTCGGTTGTGACCAGGCCTCGGGTTGGGCTGCGGTCAACGCCGGCGGCAAACACGTCGTGGTGCTAGGGACGGGCGCCGACGTGGTTTACCCGCGTTCGAGCGCGGGGCTTATTACTCGCACGCTCGATACGGGCGGCGCGATCGTGTCGATCTCTCCGTGGGGCATGGGTCCGCGCAAGTTTGCCTTTCCGCGCCGCAATCGCGTGATCGCGGCCCTGTCGCAAGCCCTCTTTGTATCCGAGGCGGGTATGCCTTCCGGGACGTTTTCTACAGCCGAGGCTGCTATGGATTTGGGGCGCGAACTTCTTGCCGTGCCGGGGTCGATCCTATCGCCCGAGTCGCGTGGCACGAATTACCTCATTGCGAACGGTGCCTGCTGCATCATCGACGAGGAATCTATCGAGATGGCTATCTCACGCATCTACGGCACCCTGCGCTACTCGCGCCCCGATGCTCCCGGCATTGCCGACCTGGATCCAACGCAGCAGACCGTGATGCATGCGCTCATCGCCTCTCCGCTCAAGGTCGATGACATTGCGGCGCTCGTCTCGCTTGATGCCGTCGGCGTACTTAAGCTCCTGGGTTCGCTTGAGCTCGAGGGCCTTATCGAGCGCATGATGGATGGAAGGTATGCGCCCTCCAAGTTTGCCCTTCACGCCCAGACGCCCTTCGGTCACAATGGAAAACGTGTCAATTAGAAAGGTGTTTGCAGATGCAGTTCGATCAGGTGACGGTTATCGGTGGCGGTCTGGCGGGATCGGAGTGCGCGATCCAGCTGGCAGATCGCGGGTTTGCCGTAAAGCTGTGCGAGATGCGCCCCCAGGTGAGCTCCCCGGCCCACCATACCGATCACCTGGCAGAGCTCGTCTGCTCCAATTCGTTTAAGTCGACCCGTCCGGATTCCGCGGCTGGTTTGCTGAAGGCCGAGCTTGAGCGCATGGGTTCGGTCCTGCTCGATTGCGCCCATCGCGCGGCTGTTCCCGCCGGTGGCGCCTTGGCGGTCGACCGCGTCAAGTTTTCCGAGCTTGTCGAGGACGAGGTTGCCGCCCGTCCCAATATCGAGATCGTTCACGGCGAGGTCACGCAGATTCCCGAAGGTCACGTGGTCATTGCCGCCGGCCCCTTGTGCTCGCCGGCGTTGAGCGAAGAGGTCGTGAAGCTCGTCGGTGGCGACGCCCTTGCGTTCTTCGATGCCGCGGCGCCGATCGTCGATGCCTCCACGCTCGATATGGACGTGCTGTTCTCGCAGTCGCGCTACGAGGAGCAGGGGAGCGGCGACTATCTCAACGCTCCGCTCAACAAGGAAGAGTACGAGGCCTTTATCGAGGCGCTTACCACGGCCGACCGCGTGGTGCTCAAGGACTTTGAGGGCGGCGATCTGTTCCAGGCCTGCCAGCCTGCCGAGGAAGTTGCGCGCACCGGCAAGGACGCCATTCGCTTTGGCGCCATGAAGCCCGTCGGCCTCACCGACCCGCGAACCGGTCGTCGTCCCTGGGCGGCGATTCAGCTGCGTGCCGAGAACAAGGAGAAGACCGCCTATAACCTGGTGGGCTTCCAGACCAACCTGACCTTTGGCGAGCAGAAGCGCGTCTTCCATATGGTGCCGGGTCTGGAGAACGCCGAGTTCTTCCGCTACGGTGTCATGCACCGCAATACCTTTGTCGATGCGCCGCACGTGCTCGATGGCACCTTTGCCGTGCCTGGTACCGGCGTGCGCCTGGCCGGTCAGATCACCGGCACCGAGGGGTACATGGAAGCCGTGGCGACAGGTCTGCTCGCGGCACTCAACACCTATGCCGAGGCTGTCGGGGCCGCTCCCGTCGAGCTGCCGCGCGTGGGTGCTTTGGGCGCGCTCGTGGGCTATGCTACCGATCCGGCCACGGTGGGCTATCAGCCTATGCATGTCAACTTTGGCCTGGTGCCGCCACTCGAGGATGGTAAGCGCCGCAGCAAGCGCGACCGCTACCAGGCCTATGCGGACCGTGCGCTCGAGGCCCTTGATGCCTATCTGGCCACTCGCCCCGATCTGTTTGGAGGCGACCGGTCATAGCCTTTGACCTGTACGACACCGTCGACTCGTTTATTGCCTATATCTCACGCGTCGAGGGACTTTCTCCCAACACGGTGACGGCCTATGGCTCGAGGCTGGAGCGCTTTGCTGCCTGGTGCGAGCGTGAGAATATAGATTCTTTCGCTGCCGACGTGCGCACCATTCGTCGCTATCTTGCCGAGCTTTCGCGTGAGCAGGTGACTCCCCGAACGCTTGCGGCACACCTGTCTGCCATTCGCTCGCTCTATCGGTGGATGGCTGCCGAGGGGGTCGTGGAGGGCGATGTGGTCTCGGCAATTTCCTCGCCCAAGCTCCCGCGCGATCTACCCGGTGTGCTGACGACCCATCAGGTGGAGGCGCTGCTCAAGACGCCTGATACCTCAACACCCGCGGGACTGCGCGATGCGGCGATGCTCGAGCTGCTCTATGCCTCGGGCGCCCGTATCTCTGAGCTCGCAGCACTCAATGTGGAGTCCATTGCGTGGTCCGAACGCACGCTGCGCCTGTGGGGCAAGGGGAGCAAAGAACGTATCGTCCCTCTGTATCGTCGTGCGCTCGAGGCGACGCGTCTCTATATTGAGGAGGGGAGGCCGGAGTTGCTCGCTCAGGCAAAGCGTCGTGACCCCGCTACCGGGCCGCATCCGCTGCTTATATCGGCGCGCGGTAATCGCATGAGTGCCGCCATGCTCAGGCGGCGGTTTCATATGCTGGCGACGCTCGCCGGCATTCCGGCCGACATCGCCCCGCATGCGATGCGCCATACCTTTGCGACCGACTTGCTCGAGGGCGGCGCGGACCTGCGCTCGGTTCAAGAGCTGCTGGGTCATGCGAGCCTGTCCACGACGCAGATCTACACGCATCTCACGCCCGATCGGCTCAAACGTGCCGTGGCTCAAGCCCATCCCCGAGGCGAATAGTGGCTGGGACGTCCCGCGCCGCACTCAGGTGTGTGGTTTTGATTGCGGGTTGGCAGGAAGAAGCATTCCTGCTATCATTCATCAGGTTGCTTCACGGCAACATGTTTTTATCACGCACGCGCGGCTACTTCATACCGTGGTGCCCGGGCTTTGGTAGCACATGTCCGGGTTGGTTTTGGAGGATGACCCCGCGCGGAGGCAAACCACAGGAGGTTTAACATGGCTACCAAGATTAATATCCGCACCCTGCTCGAGGCCGGCTGCCACTTCGGTCACCAGACCCGTCGCTGGAACCCCAAGATGAAGCCGTTCATCTTCGGTGAGCGCAACGGCATCTACATCCTCGACCTCAAGCAGACCATCCTCGACGCCGATCAGGCCTACACCTTCGTCAAGAACGTCGCCAAGGGTGGCAACGTGCTGTTCGTCGGCACCAAGAAGCAGGCTCAGGAGGCCGTCAAGAACGCTGCTGAGCGCGCCAACATGCCCTACATCAACCAGCGTTGGCTCGGCGGCATGCTGACCAACTTCGTCACCATCCGCTCTCGCATCAACCGCATGGAGGAGCTCGAGGCCATGGTCGAGGACGGCCGCATGGCTGTTCTGCCCAAGAAGGAGCAGGCTGTTCTCGGTAAGGAGCTCACCAAGCTCCAGACCAACCTCGGTGGCGCCCGCGACATGAAGGGCCTGCCTCAGGCTCTCTTCGTCATCGACACCAAGCGCGAGGAGAACGCCATCAAGGAGGCCCAGCGCCTGAACATCCCCGTCGTCGCTCTGATCGACACCAACTCCGATCCCGACGAGGTCGAGTACGGCATCCCCTGCAACGATGACGCTATCTCCGCTGTCACCCTTATGTGCGAGCTCATGGCTGACGCCTGCCTCGCTGGCTCCGGCAAGGAGCAGGTCTCCGAGGCCGAGATGGCCGCTGAGCCCAAGGCCGAGTAAATCAGTCTTAGTTAATTCTTTTTCATCTCTTTGAAAGGAACCACAATGGCCCAGATTACCGCCGCTATGGTCAAGCAGCTCCGCGAGATGACCGACTCCCCGATGATGGAGTGCAAGAAGGCTCTCGTCGAGGCAGACGGCGACATGGACGCTGCTGTCGACGTTCTGCGTAAGAACGGCCTCGCCAAGGCTGCCAAGAAGGCTGGCCGCGAGACCAACGAGGGCGCTGTAGCCGCGTTCGTCTCCGAGGATGGCAAGACCGGCGCTCTGCTCGAGCTCTCCTGCGAGACCGACTTCGTTGGCTCCAACGCCAAGTTCACCGGCTTTGCTTCCAAGGTCGCCGAGGTTGTCGCCACCACCGAGCCTGCTGACGTCGATGCTCTGCTCGAGAAGCCGATGGGCGAGGAGACCGTTTCCTCCGAGCTCACCGAGATGATTCACATCATGGGCGAGAACATGAAGATCTCCCGCTTCGCTGCCCGCAAGGCCGAGAACGGCGCGCTCGCTTCTTACATCCACATGGGTGGTAAGATCGGCGTCCTCGTCGAGTTCGCCTTCGAGAAGGCCGAGACCGCTCAGGCTGAGTCCTTCAAGACCTTCGCTCACGACGTTGCCCTTCAGGTTGCCGCCGTCGCCCCGATCTGCGCTACCCGCGATCAGGTTCCGGCCGAGACCGTCGAGCACGAGAAGCAGATCTACATGGCCCAGGCTGCCGAGTCCGGCAAGCCCGAGGCTATCCAGGAGAAGATGGCTGTTGGCCGTCTGGAGAAGTTCTACAAGCAGTCCGTGCTCACCGAGCAGGAGTTCATCAAGGACAGCTCCCTCACCATCAAGAAGTACGCTGAGCAGGTCTCCAAGGAGCTCGGCGACACCATTACCGTCGTTGCCTTTGACCGTCTGGTCCGTGGCGAGTAAATAAGCTCTTGTAGCTGGTAATGAGCAGGCTGTGGGTTTTACTCACAGCCTGCTTTTTCATGGCTCTTATCAGAGCCTTTGATATCATATTGAGAGTCTAATTAAAGGAGGATCGCTTTGTCCGACATCCGATATAAACGCGTGCTTCTTAAGCTTTCCGGCGAAGCACTGATGGGCGACGGCCAATATGGCATCGACCCCAAGGTTACCGATCATCTTGCCAAGCAGGTCAAGGAGCTGCTCGCCGTTGGCCATGAGGTCGGCGTCGTTGTCGGCGGCGGCAATATTTTCCGCGGCATGGCAGGCGCTGCCGGTGGCATGGAGCGTGCTCAGGCCGACTACATGGGCATGCTGGCAACCGTTATGAACGCGCTCGCCCTGCAGGATGCCTTCGAGCACAACGATGTTCCTTGCCGCGTGATGAGCGCTATCCAGATGAACGAGATCTGCGAGCCCTATATTCGTCGCCGCGCTATCAACCATCTGTCCAAGGGCAACGTCGTCATCTTCGCTGCCGGTTCGGGCAATCCGTACTTTACGACCGACACCGCCGCGGCTCTTCGTGCGTGCGAGATCGGCGCCGAGATTCTGATTAAAGCCACCAAGGTTGACGGCATCTACGACAAGGATCCCGTCAAGTGCGCCGATGCCGTCCGTTTTGACAAGATTACCTATCACGAGGTTCTCGTCCGCGGTCTGCAGGTTATGGATTCCACAGCTACGGCACTGTGCCAGGATAACCGTATGCCGATTTTGGTCCTCAACATCGATGGCGAGGACACCGTCAAGCGCGCGCTCGCGGGTGAGCCCGTCGGCACGCTCGTCTATCAGGAGGATTAAGCATGGCAGAGAACATCACCGCCCATATGGACAAGTCGCTCGAGTCCCTCAAGCATAACTTCTCCAAGGTCCGTACCGGTCGCGCCAACGCCAACATTCTGTCCGACATCACCGTCGATTATTACGGTGTCCCCACGCCGGTCACGCAGGTTGCCGCCGTCAAGACCCCCGAGGCTCACATGCTGCTCATCGAGCCGTGGGACAAGGCGCTCATCAACGCTATCGTCAAGGCCATCGGCGCTTCCGATTTGGGCATTACCCCCAACTCCGATGGCACCGTCGTTCGTCTGCCGTTCCCGGCCCCCACTGAGGAGCGCCGTCGCGAACTCGTCAAGGAGTGCCGCGAGTACGCCGAGCAGGCCAAGGTGTCTATCCGTAACATCCGTCGCGACTTCAACAACAAGCTCGAGCGCGATGAGGAGCTCACCGAGGACGATGTCCGTCGCGAGCAGGCCAAGGTCCAGAAGCACACCGATGAGTATGTCGCCAAGGTCGAGGAGCTTCTGAAGGAAAAAGAAGCCGAGGTCATGGAGATCTAAGGTGCAATACGACGAGCATAAACTGGTCGAGTACTTTGCCGACGCCCCTGCGGGCGTCGGTTTTTCCGACCTTGACCTCAATAACATTCCGCACCATATCTCGTGCATCATGGACGGCAACGGTCGTTGGGCCACGTCGCGCGGTCTTGCACGCACTGAGGGCCACAAGGCGGGTATCGTCTCGCTGCGCGAGATCATTACCGCCTGCGTGCGCCTGGGCGTCGACGTGCTTTCGGCCTATGCATTTTCGACCGAAAACTGGAATCGACCGCAGCACGAAGTCAACGTTCTGATGCACCTGTTTGCCAAGACGTTTATCGACGAGCTGCCGCTTCTGAAGCGCGAAAATGTGCGCGTAGTCTTTTTGGGTGACATTTCCGCGCTGCCCAAGAAGACTCGCGACGTTTTTGAGCGCGGTCTTGCCGAGTGCGCCGATCACACCGGTATGACGCTGGCGCTTGCCGTCAACTACGGCGCGCGTGCCGAGATTACCCGCGCTGTCCGTCAGATCGCATCCGACGCTGCCGCCGGTAAGATCGACCCTGCCGCAATTGATGACGACATGGTGGCTTCCCGCCTCTATACCGCCGGTCTTCCCGATCCCGAACTTGTGATTCGCACCTCTGGTGAGCTGCGCCTTTCGAACTATCTGCTGTGGCAGGTGGCTTATTCCGAATTCTACGTCACCGATACCTATTGGCCCGACTTTGATCGTTGGGGCCTTGTCGACGCCATTTTGGCCTATCAGGGCCGTGACCGTAGGTTTGGTGGACTGAGTAAGACCGAGGAGGCTTAATCGTGTCCGATCGTCCCAAGGCATCTGCTCCCAAGACGCCAGTTTCCGCGGCGCCTGCGCGCAAGGCTGCCGCTGCGGGAGCACCTGCAGCAAAGAGCGGCACCGGTTCGTGGCTGGCGGGCTTTATCATCCGTGCCGCCGCCGGTATCGTCTACGCCGTTGTCTTTATCCTGTGCCTGGTTTTGGGTATCGTGCCCACGGCCATCTTTGTTTCTGTCATGAGCGGTCTGTGCTGCTATGAGTTTTTCCGTATGACGAGGCTCGATGGCAAGATGGCTAACGAGCGCATGGGTATCGCTGCCGCCGTACTCTTTCCGCTGTCGGCGTTGGGCGATTCGATGTTGCTGAATGCCCTGCTTTTTGCCCTGATGCTCGCTGTGGGCATTTGGTATGTTTGGTCGCCGCGTACCCGCATCTCTGATGTGGCCGTGACGCTCATGGGTCCCATCTACACTGGCTTTATGCTGTCGGCTATCGTGCTGCTGCGCGATGCCGTGCCCGGTTTTGCCGGCGCCCTGCTTTCAGTGGGCGTTTGCGCGTCCCTTTGGGTCTCCGATTCGTTTGCCTACATCGTGGGCAGCCGTATCGGCAAACACAAGATGGTTCCCAAGATCTCCCCCAAAAAGAGCTGGGAGGGGTTTGCCGGCGGCATCTTGGGCTCGGTTTTGATTTGGCTCATCCTGTGGGCGACGCACTTCTACAAGCTCAGCCTGCCCTATGCGCTGCTGTGCGGCGTGGCCGTGTCTATTCTGGGCGTTATCGGCGACCTTATCGAGTCCCGCATCAAGCGCGGTGTGGGCGTCAAGGATTCCGGCAACCTTATCCCGGGCCACGGCGGAATGCTCGATCGTAGCGATTCGCTTATCTTCGGTTGCATCACCGCACAGCTGTTGCTGATGATCGGAGGCGTGCTGTAATGTCCTTCCAGACGACGTATGGCCCCGATGGACGCCTTCGCGTTGCCTTCCTGGGTTGTACGGGCTCTATCGGCACCCAGGCGCTCGATGTGTGCCGCCAGCATGCCGATCGCCTGCAGGTGACGGCGCTGTCCGTTAATTCCAGCACCTCGGAGCTCGTTGCCGCTGCCCGCGAGTTCTCGGTTCCGGCGGTTGCCGTTGCCGATGTCGCTCATGGCGATGACGCCGTGCTGCAGGAGTTGCCCGAGGGCACACAGCTCGGCGTTGGCGCGCAGGCGGTTTGCGAGCTCGCGCGTCGCGACGATGTCGACTGCGTGCTCGTCGCTATTGTGGGCGCCGCCGGTCTCGAGGCGAGCCATGCGGCCTTGACCTCGAATAAGCGCCTTGCCCTTGCCAACAAGGAGTCCCTCGTCGTCGGTGGCGACTTGCTTATGCCGTTGGCGCAACCGGGCCAGCTTATTCCGGTCGACTCTGAGCATTCCGCCATCTACCAGTGCTATCTGGGGGAGAACCCGCGCGAGGCCCACTGCATTTGGCTCACCTGCTCGGGCGGTCCGTTCTTTGGCCGCACGCGCGACGAGCTCGATCGCGTGACGCGTGCCGATGCCCTCGCGCATCCCACGTGGGCCATGGGTGCCAAGATCACCATTGACTCCGCCACCCTCATGAACAAGGGCCTGGAGCGCATTGAGGCCATGCATCTGTTTAACTGCGACCTCGATTTCATTAACGTGGTCGTGCAGCGTCAGTCCAAGATTCACTCTATGGTCGAGTTCGCCGACGGCTCCGTGATGGCGCATCTCGGTGCATCCGACATGCGTATCCCCATCCAGTTCGCGTTCTCGTATCCCGAGCGTTGGGATACTCCGGCGCCTCGTATCGATTTCCGCGAGCTGGGGCAGCTCACGTTTGATGCTGCCGACATGGATACCTTCCGCTGTCTGGCACTGGCCGAGCGTGCCGGCAAGACGGGTGGCACCATGCCGTGCGTTCTCAATGCCGCCAACGAGGTCGCCGTCGATGCCTTCCTGCACGATGGCTGCAGCTTTACCGATATCGATCGCATTGTGGAATCCTGCATGGACGCCCACGATATGCAGGTGGTCGATTCGTTTGAGCAGCTTCGCGACATCGATGCGTGGGCGCGTGAAAAGGCTGCGCAGGTGCTCGCCGCAACCCGTTCCTAACCCATAAGGATTGCTTTTTCGTTTTATGGATACTGTTCTGAGCGTTCTCTCATCGGTCTTTTGGGGCCTGCTGATGCTTTCCGTCCTCGTGTTTTTGCACGAGGGCGGCCACTTTTTGGCGGCGCGTGCCTGCGGCGTCCGTGTGACCGAGTTCTTTTTGGGTCTGCCGTGCCGCTTTGACATCCATTACACGTCGCGTCGCATTGGAACCAAGTTTGGCGTGACCCCGCTGCTGCTGGGTGGCTACGCTGCCATCTGCGGTATGGATCCGACCGATGTTTCGTGCGCCGACCGCGTGCTCGCGGCTATCTATCGTCATGGTCGCGTGACCGTGGCCGACCTTGCTGTCGAGCTCGAGCTTTCCGAGGAGGATGTGCTCGAGGCATGCGCCCTTTTGCTGGGCTGGGGCTCCATCGCGCCCTGGTATGAGGAAGGGGAGAAGCCCTCGCCGAGCTACTATCCCACCAAATATCAGACGTTGCCGCGAGACACGGCAGGCTATACCACCTTTGATGGTCGTCGTTTCGATCGCGAACATGCGACTGCCGAGGGCGATGTGTGGGAGCTGCCGTGCGGCGAGGCCGAGTTCCTTGCGCAAGAGCGCTCGCACACCTATCTTGGCCAAGGCTTTCTCAAGCGCGCCTTTATGCTGCTCGCGGGCATTATCGTCAATATCTTGACGGGTTTTTTGCTCCTTATGAGCATCTATTCCATTGCGGGTGTCACCGTGCCGATGGATACCAACGTGATCGGTCAGGTTGACGAGGGGTCTATTGCCGCCAAGGCGGGTATCGAGGGCGGTGACGCGATCCTTTCGGTTGACGGTGTCTCATGTTCCACTTGGATGGATGTCTACGATGCCATCGGCAAGGCTGCCGGTAAGGACGATATTGCTATTGAGTATGAGCGCGATGGCAAGCAGTGCTCGACCTCGGTCACACTCAAAGAGGACGAACGTCTGGGCGTTTATGCCTCTACGCAGGTGGTCCGTTTGGACCCCATCACCTCGGCGCGCCTCTCCTTCTCGTATGTTGCGCAGACAGCGGAGGGCGTGATGCGCCTGCTCCAGCCGCAGCATACGATGGAGATTCTCGATCAGTCTTCTTCGATCGTGGGTATTAGCGTTATGTCTTCACAGGCCGCTGCTGCCGGCCCTGCCACGTTCCTTTCCTTTGCCGCCCTCATTTCGTTCTCGCTTGGCTTTATGAACCTGCTGCCCATCCCACCACTCGATGGCGGCAAGCTGGTCATCGAGATCATTCAAAAGATTGCGGGCCGCGAGTTGCCGCTCAAAGTGCAGACAATCGTCAGCTATGTCGGCATCGCGCTCTTTGCACTGCTGTTTGTCTATATGCTTCGTTCCGACATCCTTCGATTTATTCTGTAGGGGAGTGTTTGGATTGTCTTTATCCCATCCTTTGCCTCGCGAGTTGACGCGCCCCGTGCATGTGGGCGGCGTGCAGATCGGTGGTGGCGCTCCGGTCGTGGTTCAGTCTATGACCTGCACCGATACTGCTGATGCCCAGGCAACGCTTGCGCAAGTGTGCGCGTTGGCGCAGGCTGGCTGCGATATCGTGCGCGTGAGCGTGCCTACCGAGGCTGCGCTCGAGGGCTTTCGCACGATTTGTGCCGAGTCTCCGGTGCCAATCGTCGCCGATATCCATTTTAACCATAAGCTTGCCATTGGCGCTGTCGAGGCTGGTGCCTCTAAGCTGCGCATCAACCCCGGCAATATCGGCGATTGGGCTAAGGTCGATGCCGTCATCGATGCCGCGGGTGCCGCGGGCTGCGCGATTCGCATTGGCGTGAACGCGGGCTCGCTTGAGCAAGATATTGCCGAGCGCGACGACCTCACGCAGCCCGAAAAGCTCGTGATGTCGAGCGATCGCTTTGTGCGGCACTTTGAGGACCGTGGGTTTACCAACATCGTGCTATCCGCCAAGGCCCATCGCGTACAGACGACACTTGATACCTATCGCGCCCTGTCGCGCGAGATACCGCATGTTCCGCTCCACCTGGGCGTGACGGAGGCGGGGACCAAGCTTCAGGGCACCATCAAGAGCTCTGTAGGCTTGGGTATCTTGCTTTCCGAAGGCATCGGTGACACCATGCGTGTGTCGCTCACGGCCGATCCGGCTGAGGAGCCGCCGGTCGCCTGGGGAATTCTACAGTCGCTGGGCCTGCGTCGCCGTGGTCCCGAGATTGTCTCGTGCCCCACGTGCGCCCGCTGCCAGGTTAACCTGATTCCCATCGCCGAGGAGGTCACCGAGCGGCTTAAGAACTATTCCGCGCCGCTTTCGATCGCCGTGATGGGATGTGCGGTCAACGGCCCCGGAGAGGCATCTGACGCCGACCTGGGTGTTGCCTGCGGACGTGGTCAGGGCCTGCTCTTTTCGCATGGCCAGATCATTGGTAAAGTAGCTGAGGATCAAATTGTCGACGCGCTTATGGCCGAGGTCGACAAACTTATTGAGGAGAAATAAATGACCCGAGCAATGTATATGTCTAAGCTCTATGCGCCGACGCTTAAAGAGGATCCGGCGGACGCTGAGCTCGCCAGCCACCGCCTGCTGCTCCGTGCCGGCATGATCCGCAAGGAGGCCGCCGGTCTGTATTCCTACCTGCCGCTTGCTTGGCGCTCGATCCGCAAGATCGAGAATATCGTGCGCGACGAGATGGACGCCGCCGGCGCCCAGGAGCTCATGATGCCCATTATGGTCGATGCCGAGCTGTGGCGTGAGTCCGGCCGTATCGATGCCTATGGCAAGGAGCTTGTGCGCTTTGACGACCGTCATGGTCGCGAGTTCGTGCTGGGCCCCACCCACGAGGAGACCGTGACTGCCCTGGTGCGCAACGAGCTGCGCTCCTATAAGCAACTGCCCGTCAACCTGTACCACATTCAGGACAAGTTCCGCGATGAGTTCCGTCCCCGCTTTGGCCTGATGCGCGGCCGCGAGTTCATCATGAAGGACGCCTACAGCTTCTCCGCCACGCAGGAGAGTCTGCAGGAGGAGTACGACAAGATGAAGCAGGCCTACGCCAACATCTGCGAGCGCTGCTACATCAAGGCTCTGCCCGTTGTCGCCGACTCCGGCGAGATCGGTGGCGATACCTCCGTCGAGTACATGGCTTTGGCTGACGCCGGCGAGGCTTCGCTCGTCTACTGCGACGATTGCGGCTTTGCAGCCGACGATGAGGCCGCAAGCACCAAGGTCGTTGTGACCGAGGGTCCTGGCGACGGTGCGCTTACCAAGGTCGAGACTCCGGGCATGGGCACCATCGAGGCCGTTGCAAAGTTCTTCGGTTTCCCCGAGAACGGCACGCGCAAGTCTCTGGCACTCATCGACGCCGAGGGCAAGCCCGTCGTGGCCATTGTCCCGGGCGACCACGAGCTCAACGATTGCAAGGCCGAGCATGTCTTTGGCAAGGGCTATCGCATGATGACCGACGAGGAGCTTCAGGCGAACGGTCTGCACAAGGGCTTTATCGGACCGGTTAACTTGCCCGAGGGCATCCGTCTGGTGTGTGACGAGAGCCTGCGCGAGTCCAAGCAGTGGGCCTGCGGTGCCAACGAGGTCGATTATCACTTTACCGGTGCCTGCCCCGAGCGAGACTTTACCGTCGATGAGTGGGCAGATCTGGTCACCGTCGTTGCCGGCGATCCCTGCCCGCACTGCGGCAAGCCGCTCTCTGCTGCCCGCGGCATCGAGGTCTCTCAGGTGTTCCAGCTGGGCACCAAGTACTCCGAGGCCATGGGTGCCACCTTTATGGACGAGGACGGCAAGGAGAAGCCGCTCATCATGGGTTGCTACGGCGTTGGTGTGTCCCGCTCGCTTGCTGCCGTCGTGGAGCAGCACAACGACGAACACGGCATCGTCTGGCCGGTCTCCGTTGCCCCGTACGAGGTCGCGGTGATTCCGCTCGATCCCAAGAAGGAGGAGTGCGCAACCGTCTGCGACCAAATCGTCGAGGGCCTGTGCGCCGAGGGTATCGAGGTTGTCGTCGATGACCGTGACGAGCGTCCCGGCTTTAAGTTTGCCGATAACGACCTCATGGGCTTCCCGTATCAGGTCGTTCTGGGTAAGCGCGGCCTCAAGAATGGTACTGTGGAGCTCAAGGACCGTGCCACGGGCGAGCGTGAGGACGTGGCGATCGACGAGGTCGTCGCCAAGGTTGCCGAGCTTGTTAAGGCGGCCCGCCGTTAATCGACGATTTCGCTTGTAGTTCGATATACGGGACGGCCCCACATTTCTCCAGATCGGGGAGATGTGGGGCCGTCCTTTTATCTTGTGGCATCCTCGATATCTAAAAGGAAAACCCCACAGCCCATATGAGCTGCGGGGTTTTCTTGTGCCTCCGATGCGAAATAAATCGCTCAGATATTACTGATAATCGACGACGTCGATCCAGTTCTTCAGGAACTCATCGTTCACGTTGCGCTTACGAGCGAGCTCGGAAGCGGCGACGATGCTCGTCCACTGACGCACGACCTGCATGGGCATGTCAGCGCGGTCGCAGTAGAGCTCCAGGTAGGCCTCAGCCTGATCCTTGCTGTTGAGGGCGAAGAGCAGGTAGGTGGTGGCAACGTCGGCAGCAGGGGAGCCCTGGGTGGCGTGTGCCCAGTCGCACACATAGAGCTGGCCGTCGTCGCCGACGATGACGTTGGAGGGGTTGAAGTCGCCGTGGCAGACCTTGAACTCCTTGGTCATGCCGTCCAGACGCTCCTGAAGGTTGTAGCGCGTGGTGGCATTGAGCTGATCAAGGCTGTCGATCATGCGGGCGAACTTGTCGCGCTGACGGTTGAGCAGCGGGGAGGTGTAGCCGTGGATCTCGATCTGGAGGTCGACGAACATCTCGAGATACTCACCAAAGCGCTGGGGCTCGGCAGTCATCTTCTCGGCAAGGGTGGTGCCCGGAACCTTCTCGGTCACGAGCGCCCAGCCGTTGGCGTTCTCGAGCTGGGAAACCTCGAGAGCCTTGGGGCTGCGGATGCCGCACTCATTGATGCGGGCAAGATTCAAAGCCTCGTTGAACACGTCGGAGACAGGCTTGGTCTCGTTAAAGACCTTGACGATCTTGTCGCCCAGGTCGTAAACGACCTTGTTGCCACGGCGGACGAGCTCGGTCTTGGAATCGGGTAGCAGCATGGTTGCATCCTTTCAACGATGCGATAGAAGCGACGGCGGGGGGGGGTGAAAAACCCGTGCACCCCCGCCGTTAAAAACCGTGCTAAAACTAGCAGACGGCGTAGTCCTGAGGCTCGCGGCCGTAGTAGGCGTCCAGGTAGAGCTCCTTGATCTCGCTCATGAGCGGGTAGCGCGGGTTGGCGCCGGTGCACTGGTCGTTGAATGCCTGCTCTGTCATCTCGTCGAGGGTGTCGAGGAAGTACTGCTCGTCAACACCGTAGTCGGCGATGGTCTTCTTGACGCCGATGAAGTCCTTGAGCTCCTCGAGCTTCGTGATGAAGTTCTCGAAGACCTCCTTGTCGTCCTTGCCCTCGATGCCGCAGTACTTGGCCATCTCGGCGTAGTTGTGCAGCGCGTTGGGGTAAGGATACTGGGAGAAGGTACCCATCTTGACGGGAGCCTCGGCGGCGTTGTAGCGCATAACGCGGGTCAGGATGACGGCGTTGGCGAGGCCGTGGGGCAGGTGATGGAAGGCGCCGAGCTTGTGAGCCATGGAGTGGTTGAGGCCCAGGAAGGCGTTGGCGAAGGCCATACCGGCCATGCAAGAGGCGTTGTGCATCTCCTCGCGGGCATGCGGGTCCTTGGCGCCGTTCGTGAAGCTGGAGGGCAGGTTCTCGAAGACGAGCTTAGCAGCGCGCTCGGAGAGGCCCTTGGTGTAGTCGGAAGCCATGATGGAGACGTAGGACTCGATGGCGTGGGTCATGACGTCGATGCCGGAGGCAGCGGTCAGGCCGCGCGGGGCGGTCATGCAGTTGTCGGCGTCGACGATAGCCATGTTGGGGAGCAGCGCGTAGTCGGCGAGCGGCCACTTGATGCCGGTCTCCTTGTCGGTGATGATGGCGAACGGCGTGCACTCGGAGCCGGTACCCGAAGAGGTCGGGACGGCGACGAAGTAGGCCTTCTTGCCCATCTCGGGGAAAGTGAAGATACGCTTGCGGATGTCCATGAAGTCCATGGCCATGTCCTCAAACTTGCACTCGGGGTGCTCGTACATCATCCACATGATCTTGCCGGCGTCCATAGCGGAGCCACCGCCGACGGCGATGATCACGTCAGGCTCAAAGAGAGCCATCTGCTTGGCGCCGCGACGTGCGCACTGCAGCGACGGATCGGGCTCGACGTCGTAGAAGCAGTCGTGGGCGATGCCCATCTCGTCGAGCTTGGCCTCGATGGCGCGGGTGTTGCCATTCTTGAAGAGGAACTGGTCGGTGACGATGAAGGCGCGCTTCTTGCCCATAACGGTACCGAGCTCGTCGAGGGCGACGGGCGTGGAACCCTTCTTGAAGTAGACCTTCTCGGGAGCGCGGAACCACAGCATGTTCTCACGGCGCTCGGCCACAGTCTTAACGTTGATCAAGTGCTTCACCCCAACGTTCTCGGAGACGGAGTTGCCGCCCCAGGAGCCGCAGCCCAGGGTCAGAGACGGCTTCATGCCAAAGTTGTACAGGTCACCGATGCCGCCGTGCGAGGACGGGGTGTTGATGACGATACGGCAGGCCTTCATGACGTGCTCGAACAGACTGATCTTCTCGGCCTGGGCGGGGTGCACGTACAGAGAGGCGGTGTGGCCCGGGCCACCGGCGAGCACCAGGTGCTCGGCCTTGTCGACGGCCTCCTGGAAGTCCTTGGCGTGATACATGGCCAGGACCGGGGAGAGCTTCTCGTGGGAGAACTCTTCCTTGGCGGGGTCGGTGGAGGTGACCTCGGCGATCAGGATCTTGGTCTTGGCGGGAACCTCGATGCCGGCGAGCTCGGCGATCTTGGCGGCAGCCATGCCGGGAATGCGGTGATCGAGGGCGCCGTTCTTGAACATGGCGGCACGCAGGGCCTCCATCTCGGCACCCTGCTTGACGAAGTAGCAGCCGCGCTTCTGGAACTCGGCCTTAACCTGGTCATAGATGGTGTCGATGACGGTCACAGACTGCTCGGAAGCGCAGATCATGCCGTTGTCGAAGGTCTTGGAGTGGATGATGGAGTTGACGGCGAGCAGCACGTCGGCGGTGTCGTCGATGATGACCGGGGTGTTACCGGCGCCAACGCCCAGGGCGGGCTTGCCCGAGGAGTAGGCGGCCTTGACCATGCCCGGGCCACCGGTGGCGAGGATGATGTCGACGTCACGCATGACCATGTTGGTCAGCTCGATGGAGGGGACATCGACCCAGCCGATGATGCCCTCGGGGGCGCCGGCCTTGACGGCGGCGTCAAGCACGAGCTTGGCGGCGGCGATGGTGCACTTGGCGGCTGCCGGGTGCGGCGAGATGATGATGCCGTTGCGGGTCTTCAGGCTGATCAGCGTCTTGAAGATCGCGGTGGAGGTGGGGTTGGTCGTCGGGATGACGGCGCCCACGATGCCGATGGGCTCGGCGATCTTGGTGATGCCGTAGGCCTCGTCGCGCTCCAGGACACCACAGGTCTTGGTGTTCTTGTAAGCGTTGTAGATGTACTCTGCGGCGTAGTGGTTCTTGATGACCTTGTCCTCAAGAACGCCGCGGCCGGTCTCCTCGATGGCCATCTTCGCCAACGGGATACGAGCCTTGTTGGCGGCCATGGCGGCCTCGTAGAAGATCTTGTCGACCTGCTCCTGCGTGTACGTAGCAAAAAGCGCCTGGGCCTCTCGCATCTGAGCGAGCTTAGCCTCAAGCGCCTCTACGTTGTCCACAATTGCGGGAGTAGTGTTTTCCGGTGACTTTTTCACCATTTGTGTCTCCTTGCGATCGGAGATTTACCCTACGCCTTGCATGATAGCAAGAAATTATTCGGCGAACGGTAAGATTCCCGTAAAAGGCATACTAAAACGCTTCAACCTAATGAAGCGTTTTAACTAAATACTATCAGCCTACTGCATCACCCTGCTCATTGGGGACAGACTTGCATGAGTATTTCAATGGGAAAACGGGGAGAACGGGGCAACTGTTTGATAATCGATATTCGCGGGTCGCGGTTGAGTCGGACACGCAGGCGGTGCAGCTGCTCGATTACATCCATCTCAATCCTGTGAAAGGTGCGCTTGACTCGCTCGAGTCGTACTGCTGGTCAAGTTGCAAAGCATATCAGCTGGGCTACGATCCTTTTGATATTTGTGATGCGGCCCCTATGCTCGAAAACACTCATGTAAGTCTGTTCCCAATGATTGAAAAAAAGGCGTCCTCCACATGGGAGGACGCCTTTGGTAAGTTCTATGTGAACGCGAGGTCTTTGACCCGGAGAGTCCGAGGTACTTGTTGGTAAGACCTTATTTAGGAGCGCGCAACCTTGCCGGACTTGAGGCAGGTGGAGCAAACGTTCATCTTGCGACGGTGACCATCGACGACGACGTAAACGCGCTGGATGTTGGGGCGGAACTTACGGTTGGTGACGCGGTGAGAGTGGCTGATGGAGCGACCGGCAACGGGGTGCTTACCGCAAACTTCGCAAACTTTGGACATAACTGACCCTCCTTGGGCGACAAACGAACATGTCGCGTTAACAAACAAGCCTGAACTATAGCACAGAAGCAGCTCCCTGTGCGTAATCTACACAGAGATATTCCTCTTTTGGCGATAGTGCTCACGCCACGGCCCTGGACGTAGATCCGATTTGCGTGCAGCAGAGGGGATTATGCCAGCTCGTGCGTGCGTTTTCAAGCTCGTCCCACAAATATATATAGGTTTATGGAGCACCTGCGCCCGTTTACGGATTGCCCTGTATTTATGCTCGCAATTAAGCTCGAGGTTGGCTACACTATCCCTTGACCATTAAAGGGGTACGAGATACCCACATGGAATTACATAGCTGCCAAAGAGCAGCCCTTCCTGTGGGTGTCTGGTCCGCTTTAAGCGGTCGGGCATCTATTTTTTTTGACTGTGTCAGCAGTCAAGACATGTGAGGAAGGAGATCGATGGGCACGACTTCCCCCAAGGCGGTCATCATGGACGAGACCGCCGTCAATCGAGCGATGACCCGCATCGCGCACGAGATTCTCGAGCGCAACGAGGGCTGTGAAGACCTCGCTCTGGTCGGCATCGTCACGCGCGGCGACCTTCTGGCAAAGAAGCTCGCCGAGGAGATCAAGGAGATCGAGGGCGTCGACGTTCCGCTCGGCAGCCTGGACATCAGCTTCTACCGCGATGACTATGCGACCAATTTCGCTCCCGCGATCCACGCTACCAACATTCCCTTCAGCGTCGACGGCAAGCGCGTCGTGCTGGTGGACGACATCCTGTATACGGGCCGTACTATCCGCGCCGCTCTGGATGCCGTCATGGACCTGGGCCGTCCGAGCCGCATCGAGCTGGCAGTTCTCGTTGACCGCGGTCACCGTGAGCTCCCCATCTCGCCGGACTTTGTCGGCAAGAACGTTCCCTCGTCGCATGAGGAGAACGTGCACCTATATATGAAGGAAGTCGACGGCCACACCGCCGTCGAGATTAACGACGTCGCGCCGGGTTCCCACGTGGGCTCCGCGCCGCTGGGAGGTGAGTAGTACCGTGGCGTTCAACCATAAGCACCTGATCGACATTACCGAGTACT
Organism: Collinsella sp. AF19-1LB; assembly: GCF_003459655.1. Classification (NCBI taxonomy): domain Bacteria; kingdom Bacillati; phylum Actinomycetota; class Coriobacteriia; order Coriobacteriales; family Coriobacteriaceae; genus Collinsella; species Collinsella sp. AF19-1LB. The sequence continues at coordinate 52,648 of NZ_QRWO01000008.1, read as the reverse complement.
CCGAAGAGGACATCAAGCTCATCCTCGAGACCGCCAAGGCGTTCTCCGAGGTCAATGAGCGTGCGATCAAGAAGGTCCCCACGCTCAAGGGCAAGACCATCGTCAACATGTTCAACGAGCCTTCGACGCGCACCCGCAGCTCCTTCGAGCTCGCCGAGAAGCGTCTTTCGGCCGACAGCCTCAACTTTGGCGGCTCCTCGACCTCCACGGTCAAGGGCGAGAGCCTCGTCGACACCGTCGAGACCCTCAACGCCTACAAGATTGATTGCATCGTCGTTCGCGATAAGCACGCCGGTGCTCCCTACATCGTCACGCAGAACTCGCCCGCGAGCGTCATCTGCGCCGGCGACGGCAAGCACAACCATCCCACGCAGGCCCTGCTCGACCTGTACACCATCTGGGAGCACAAGGGCGACTTCCACGGTCTTAAGGTCGCCGTCGTCGGCGATATCGCGCACTCCCGCGTCTGCGGCTCGCTGATCCCCGCGTTGAAGATCATGGGCTGCGAGACCTACGCCGTCGCCCCCGGCACGCTGCTGCCGCCGGCGCCCGAGGTCCTGGGCTGCGACCACGTGACGAGCGACCTCGATTCGGTACTCCCCGAGCTGGACGTCGTCTACATGCTGCGCGTGCAGCAGGAGCGCCTCGAGGGCGCTCCGTTCCCGACCATTCGTGAGTACCACAAGCTCTTCGGCCTGACCAAGGACCGCGAGAAGCTCATGAAGCCCGACGCGATCATCTGTCACCCGGGCCCCATCAACCGCGGCGTCGAGTTCGACTCCTATATGGCCGACCACCCGCAACGCTCCGTCATCCTGGAGCAGGTCTACGCCGGTATCTGCGTGCGTATGGCTATCCTGTATCTGCTGCTTGGAGGTGCCGATAATGGCCTTGCTTCTTAAGAATGCCCACGTCGTCGACCCGTCCGTCGAGCTTGACGGTGTCGTTGACGTCCTGATTGACGGCGACAAGATCGCCGAGGTCGGCGAGAATCTCGCCGTCGAGGGAGCCGAGGTCCGCGACCTTTCCGGCAAGTACCTCGTCCCCGGCCTGGTTGATATGCACGTTCACCTTCGCGAGCCCGGCTACGAGGTCAAAGAGGACATCGAGAGCGGCACCCGCGCAGCTGCCAAGGGCGGCTTTACCGGCGTGTGCTCCATGCCCAACACCGATCCCGTCACCGATAACGGCACCGTCGTGGAGTTCGTCAAGTCCCGTGCTGCCGAGGTCGGTCACTGCCGCGTCTATCCGTCGGGCGCCATGACCCGCGGTCTTAAGGGCGAGGCTATGTCCGAGATGGGCGATATGGTCGCCCACGGCGCCGTCGCCTTCACCGACGACGGTCGCGGCGTGCAGGGCGCGGGCATGCTCCGTCGCTGCATGGACTACGGCAAGATGTTCGGCAAGGTCTTTATGAGCCACTGCCAGGACGAGGACCTGGTCGGTCACGGCCAGATCAATGAGGGCAAGGTCTCGACCCGTCTGGCTCTCGAGGGCTGGCCGGCTGTCGGCGAGGAGCTCCAGATCGCCCGCGACATCGAGATTGCCAAGCTGACCGGCGCCAAGCTGCACATCCAGCACATCTCCACCGCCCATGGCCTGGAGCTCGTGCGTGCCGGCAAGGCCGCTGGCGTTCAGGTTACCTGCGAGGCCACGCCGCATCACATGTTCCTGACCGAGAACGACCTGGACGAGACCTACAACACCTCGCTCAAGGTCAACCCGCCGCTGCGTACCGAGGCGGACGCCGAGGCCATCCGCCAGGGCGTCATCGACGGCACCGTCGACGCTATCGTCACCGATCACGCTCCCCACACTCCGTGGGAGAAGGCGCGCGAGTTCGAGCTTGCGCCCTTCGGCATGATCGGCCTCGAGACCTCGCTGTCGCTCGTGCTCACCGAGCTGGTCAACACGGGCAAGATGAGCATGGGCCGCATGGTCGAGCTCATGGCCATCAAGCCTCGTGAGATCCTGGGCCTCGACCAGGTTCAGGTCAAGGCGGGCTCCGTTGCCGACCTGACCGTGTTCGACGCGTCCGCCACCTGGACGGTCGGCGAGGACGGTTACGAGTCGCGCGCCGAGAACTCCGGTTTTGCCGGCCGCACGCTCACCGGTCGTGCCACCGATGTGTTTGTCGGCGGCAAGCAGACGCTCGCCGACGGCTGCATCTGCTAGCATAGCCTTATCGCTTTTGTGCGCGGCGCCCTTGCGGTGCCGCGCTTTCTGTTCGCCTGAACCATGCAACCGCATGGGGGATTGGAGCGTCTATGCCCACACCTTCCACTGCACGCATGCACGACTTCGAGGTCGTCTCGAACCAGGAGATCGCCGAGGGCATCTTCTCGCTCGTAATCTCGGCCCCCAAGCTTGCAAGTGCGCTCAAGCCCGGTCAGTTTGTGAACATCGCCGTGCCCGGCGATGCCTCTTCGCTGCTTCGCGTGCCTCTGAGCTTCTATCGCGCCGACGCCCAGGCCGGCACCGTCGAGCTGTGGTACGCCGTCGTGGGCGACGACACCCGCCGTCTGTCGCAGATGGCCCCCGGTTCCACCTCTAATCTGCTGGGCCCTGGCGGCCGCGGCTGGCTTGTTCCCGAGGGCACCAGGAAGGCGCTGCTCGTGGCAGGCGGCATCGGCGTTCCGCCCGTGCTCTGCCTCGCTGGCATGCTTGCCGAGCAGGGCGTGGATGTCGACGTGTGCCTGGGCTTTGGCACCGCTTCCAAGGCCGTGGGTGTCGATGAGTTCCGCGCGCTGGGCGCCACGGTTAACGTATGCACCGACGATGGCACGCTGGGCACGCACGGTTTTTGCACCGAACCGGCAGCCGAGCTGCTCGGCGAGGGCGGCTACGACTACGTGGCCAGCTGCGGCCCTGCCGTCATGATGAAGAAGGTCGCCGCCGCTGCCGCTGAGGCCGGTGTGTACTGCGAGGTGTCGCTCGAGCGCATGATGAGCTGCGGCTTTGGCGCCTGCAACACCTGCAACGTCGAGACGGTCGACGGTATGAAGGGCGCCTGCATGTGCGGCCCCGTGTTCGATGCTTCCAAGGTGGTGGTCTTCTAGTGGGTACCGTGAATATGGCCGTCGATTTCGGCGGCGTCAAGATGCAGAACCCCATCAACACCGCAGCCGGTACCTTTGGCTACGGTTGGCAGTTCCAGAACTTCTTTGATGTCTCCCAGCTGGGTGCCATCACCACCAAGGGCTGCGCTGCCGAGCCCTGGCCCGGCAACCCCGCGCCCCGCATGGCCGAGATCCCGGGCGGCATGATCAACTCCGTGGGCCTTCAGAACCCTGGCGTGGCCGCCTTTGCCCGTGAGTCCGGTCCGTGGCTCGAACAGCTGTCCAAGGACGGCTGCCAGGTCATCTGTCAGGTCGCCGGCCATTCCGTTGACGAGTTTGTCCGCGCGCTCGAGATGTATGTCGAGCTGTGCCCCTGGGCTGCCGGCTATGAGATCAACGTGAGCTGCCCCAATATCGCCGCCGGCGGTGCCGCCATGGGCTCCTCGCCCGAGGGCGCCTCTGCCGTTATGGCTGCTTGCCGTAAGGTGACCGATAAGCCGCTGTTCGTCAAGATGGCTCCGGTCAACGTCGCCGAGATCGCCAAAGCCCTCGAGGCCGCAGGCGCCGACGGCCTTTCGGTCATCAATTCCATCCAGGGCATGGCCATTGACGTGCACACCCGCAAGTCCCGCGTTGCCAAACCCAAGGGCGGCCTTTCGGGTCCACTGTGCCACCACATCGCCGTTCGCATGGTCTGGGAGGTCGCTCAGGCCGTCGATATCCCCATCAACGGTGTCGGCGGCGTCATGACGGGCGAGGATGCGGCCGAGTTTATCCTGGCTGGCGCTACCTGCGTGTCGGTCGGCATGGCCAACTTCGTCGATCCGTGCGCCTCGCTCAAGATCGCGCACGAGCTCGAGGCCTGGGCGGAGTCCCAGGGCGTGAAGGACATCAACGAGCTGGTAGGTGCTTTCGAATGCTAGAGACCGATGCCCGCGACCGCGTTATCGTCGCCCTCGACTGCGACCGTGAGCGTGCGCTCGAGCTCGCCCACGAGCTTTCTGGTCATGCCGCTTGGCTCAAGGTCGGCATGACGCTCTATTACGCTGAGGGCCCCGAGATCGTCAAGACGTTCAAGGACCTGGGCTTTAAGGTCTTCCTCGACCTCAAGTTCCATGACATTCCGCATCAGGTGCGCGGTGCCGCCCGTTCGGCCTCGCTTGCCGGTGCCGACCTGCTCTCGGTCCACGGTTTGGGTTCGGGCGCCATGCTCGCCGCGTGCCGTGAGGGTGCCGAGGAGGCGCGCGAGGACCGCGCCAAGCTCGTCGCCATTACCGTGCTCACGAGTATGAACCAGGATGCGCTGGCCGAGATCGGCGTCGAGTCGCCCGTGGCCGAGGAGGCCGCCCGCTTGGCAAAGCTTGCCCAGGCCAACGGCATCGATGGCATCGTGTGCTCACCGATGGAGGCTCATGACATGCGTGAGCTGCTGGGTCCTGATGCCCTGATCGTGACTCCGGGTGTGCGTCCGGTGGGTGCCGCCCTTGGTGACCAGTCCCGCGTGGCGACGCCTTCCCAGGCTATCGAGCGTGGCGCAAGCCACATTGTGGTGGGCCGTCCCATCACCGGTGCCGACGATCCGGTTGCCGCCTTTGACGCCATCGTCGCCGAGCTGGTAGAAAACGTCGCGTAAAAGATTCCCCTAAGTCACCACTTTTGGGTCTCATTAGCACAAAATAGCCCCTGTGCCTGCGTAAACTTTCCCATCCTTTGTGTGGAATCGCAGGTCAGGGGCTTAACTTTGGGCGCAGTATATTGCACTTTTTGCGGGTATCGTCTAACCTATGGAGCCGCGATTAGGCATTTTGTACGTTCTACGTGCTAAAATGCCAATTATTGAATCAGATATAACCCAACTATTTGGAGGTACGAATGGCACTCCCTCAGCTTACCGACGAGCAGCGCAAGCAGGCTCTTGAGAAGGCTGCTGCCGCACGTCACGCCCGCGCTGAGCTTCGCGAGCAGATCAAGAAGGGCGAGAAGTCCCTCGAGTCCGTGCTCAACTCCGATGACCCCATCGCTTCCCGCATGAAGGTTTCCACCCTCATCGAGTCTCTCCCCGGTTATGGCAAGGCCAAGGCCGCCAAGATCATGGAGGAGCTCGGTATCTCCGCTACTCGTCGCGTCCAGGGCCTCGGCGTCCGTCAGCGCGAGCAGCTCCTCGAGCAGCTGACCAAATAAGTGAGCGCTCAGGATTCCAAGCTCTTTGTGATTTCTGGACCGTCAGGCGCAGGCAAGGGTACGCTCGTCGCTCGTGTGCGCGAGCGCCGCTCGAACCTGGGTCTGACGGTTTCGGCTACCACGCGAGCACCACGCAAAGGTGAGGTCGACGGCGTCAACTACTTTTTTCTGACGCGCGAGGAGTTCGACCGCCGCGTGGCAAACGGTGAGTTTGTTGAGTGGGCCGAGGTCCACGGTAACTGCTACGGCACGTTGGTGAGCGAGGTCACATCCAAGCTCGCCTCGGGCTCGTCTCTGATTTTGGAGATCGATGTCCAGGGCGCCCTGCAGGTGAAGGAGCGTTTCCCCGAGGCCGTGCTGATCTTTATCAAGCCGCCTTCGCTTGAGGTGCTCCGCGAGCGTCTAGTCGGTCGCGGTACCGAGACGCCCGAGACGATTGAGCTGCGTATGGCAAACGCCGCCGATGAGCTTGCCCTTGCCGACCGCTACGACGACGTCGTGGTGAATGACGATCTCGACCGCGCGACCGATGAGCTCGTTCGCGTTCTCGATATGCATGAAAGGATCTGAGGTCCGTGTCCGTTGTAAAGCCTTGCATTGACGATCTTCTGGAGAAGACCGATCACAACCGCTTCCTGCTCGCTTCGCTTGCCTCCAAGCGCGCCTGCGACATCAATAGCATGCTGCGTGGCCAGCACAACCGCGTGCTTGCCGTCCAGGATGTCGATGACATCACCATTGGGCTTTCCGGTGCCGATACCATCTCGATGGCTATGGACGAGATTGTCGACGGTGACATCTCTTACGACGAGGCTCGTTACGAGAAGGCGCTTGGCCACAAGGTTGCTGAAGCCTAAATGGCGGCTCGCGTCTGCCTGGTCCACTATCACGAGGTTGGACTGAAGGGCAAGAACCGCGCACATTTTGAGCATATCCTCATGGATAACATCAAGGCGGCCTTGGCCGCCTTTTCCGTGAACGCCGTGTCTCGAATTTCCGGTTATATCCTCGTGACCTTTAACGAGCATCAGGCCGACGAGGCGGCGCGTGTCATTCGCACCGTTCCCGGCGTTGCCCGTGTGTCTTTGGCGTATCACACCAACCGCGACCCGCAGGAGTACTGCGCCGCCGCCGTGAAGGCGCTGCGCGAGTTTGGTTCCTTCGATTCGTTTAAGGTGCACGCCAAGCGCTCCAATACCGACTATGAGCTCACCTCGATTGATATCAATCGTCAGGTGGGCGAGGTACTGTGTGAGGCCTTCCCCGATAAAAAGGTTCAAATGCACGACCCCGATGCGATGGTGCACGTACTGGTGGTCCAGGGTAGCGTTTACGTGTACGCGCGCTCCGAGCGCGGCGTGGGCGGTCTGCCGGTGGGTTCTGCCGGCAAGGTCGTGACGCTGCTGTCGTCGGGTATCGATTCTCCGGTGGCGACCTGGATGCTCGCGCGTCGCGGCGCGGTGTGCGTGCCGGTGCATTTCTCCGGTCGTCCGCAGACGCCTGATACGAGCGAGTATTTGGTGCAGGACATCATCCGTGCGCTTGAGCCGGGTGTCCAGATCGGCCGCCTGTACGTGGTGCCGTTTGGCGACTGCCAGCGTGAGATTTCGGTCACCTGCCCCAGCAACCTGCGTGTGATCATGTATCGTCGCATTATGTATTCGGTTGCCGAGCGCATTGCGCACATCGAGGGCGCCAAGGCCATCGTTACGGGCGAATCGCTTGGGCAGGTTGCCTCCCAAACGCTTGAGAACATCATGGCCGTCAACGAGGCCGTGAAGATCCCCGTGTTCCGTCCTCTCATCGGTTCGGACAAGCAGGAGATCATCGCGCGTGCTGAGGAGATCGGTACGTTCGATATCTCGACTGAGGCCGCTCCCGACTGCTGCACGCTGTTTATGCCGCGCCGACCCGAGACGCACGCTAAACTCGATGCCGTGCATGAGGCCTGGGAACTGTTTGATCACGAGGAGATGATTGAGCGCCTGCTCAAGCAGACCGAGTACATCGACTTCGAGAGCAACACATATAAGGCCCCTAAGACCTTAAAACGCAAACATTCGGAGCTTGCTCCGCGTGAGATTTACCAAGATTACGAGTAAATTTGTGCATAGACCGACGATGCGCCTGCATCGTCGGTCTTTTGCTATCTGGGCATTTTGCGGCTAAGCGTTCATTTGCTGACGTGTGCCTGAATAAATGGACAGATTTGTGCAAGGTTTTGGTCGGTTTTTGGTTTGACCGCAAAAACCGGTTTTGGGGCGTGGCTGTTGTGGAGCTCCTTTCCTGACACGATGGTGTTGGGAGGTTTTGCTATGGCGCAGCGCGAACAACACGAACGAGTCAAAAAGATGGACCGCTGGGCGGGCAAACTGCTCGGTCATAAGGCAGTGGTGATGGCGATACTGGTCGTCATTGCGATGGCGAGTGGGCTGGCGATGGCGAACCTTGGCGGCGGTGCCGGCGGTGTGTCGTTTGAGCGCACTGATGGTTCGGGCACGTTAGTGGAGCCGGGATCCGGCGATGCTTCGAGCGGAAAGACATCCGAAGGCTCTTCGCCTAAGGCGTCTGCCGCGGCAGAGGTCTATGTCGATGTTGATGGCGCCGTGGTGTCACCCGGTGTATATCGCCTCAAAGACGGGGCGCGGGTGGCTCAGGCGATTGATGCCGCCGGCGGGCTGGCGCCCGAGGCAGACGTTACGGGGCTCAATCGGGCATCCAAGGTCGTCGATGGGCAGAAGATTCACGTTCCAACGGTGGGGGAGCAGCAGGCGTCCATTGCGGAAGCCGGTGTTGATGGTGGGGCTTCCGCATCATTGGGCGTGAGTGGCGCAACGGGCCTAGTCAACATCAATACGGCAAGCGCGGCAGAGCTGCAGACGCTCTCGGGCATCGGTCCCTCCGTGGCACAGTCGATTATCGATGAGCGTACAAAGAACGGTGCTTTTGCCTCGGTTGACGATCTGATGCGTGTGTCGGGAATCGGCGAGAAGAAGCTTGCCAAAATCAAAGATTGCATCTGCGTATGAGTGCGACCGAGCGCGAACATGTGATGCCTCCGCGGCCCCTGATGCCGTGGACGATGGCCCTGTGTGCCGGCATGTGCATGAGCTGCGCCTTGGTGCTCAACGTGGCCGCTGATGCGCTGCTGAGGGAGCAGGCGCCGGCGGTCGGGCTGCTATGGGCCATTCCCGTTGCGGCGACGGTATTCGTTGTGCTGGCTCAATCTTGTGCGCGGCTTGCCCCTTGGAAGCGGTGGCTGTATGCCGCGTCCGTCGGTCTCGTGGCGGGAGCGGTCGTCTCGGCGTGGTGGGCTGCGGGCGCGCTCAACGCCTCGAAGGCGCTCGACGGTCGAGCGGCAAGCAGCCTCGAGTTTGTCGTGCAGGGTGATCCATCCATAAACGACGACGTGTATTCCTATACCTGCGAGGTACGCGCGGACGGTAAGAACTTGGCAACGGTTCGCCTATCGTGCGACCGCGAGCTCAAGGTCGGGGCGCACGTGCGTGTTATCGGTCGCGTTTCACGTTTTGAGAACGATGCGTATGGACGATTGCGCGTGCTCCGAGGCGAGGTGCGCAAGGTTAAAGCCGTTCGGATTGTGTCGGTCGATGAGGGCTCTCCGGGGCCGCTGCTTCGGCTGCGAAATTGGCTGCTTGCGTCCATCGCGCCTGCGACCGACCCGGCACGTGCGCTCATAGCCGGTGTCGTCTGTGGTCGTTCGGCCGAGCTGCGCGCCCAGCCGGCGGGCGACTGGTTTTCGGTGACGGGAACGGCGCATCTTATCGCCGTCTCGGGCAGCCATCTGGCTATCGTGGGGTTTGTGATCGAGGGCGTATTGCAAAAGACTCGGTGCTCACGTGGTTTTCAGCGGGTGATATTGGCGATAACGCTTGTGGGCTACGCTGCCTTTACGGGCGCGTCTCCCTCGGCCGTGCGCGCGTGCTGCATGGTGTTCGCGACGCTTGTCGTAAACGGAGCGGGTCGTCGTCGGCACGGCGCATCGGCACTCTTCGTAACCATGTCCATCTTTGTGCTACTGAGGCCGACGGTGCTGTTCGAGATGGGCTTTCAGCTTTCATGTGCCAGCGTCTTAGCCATTCTGTGCTTTTGCCCCTATGCGACCTACGCTTTGGGTGAGCTGGGTGTGCCATCGGGCGTTGCCGGCATGCTTTCCGTCACGCTGTGCTCGCAGTTGGCGACCCTTCCCATTACCATTCCTGCATTCGGTACGTTCTCGCTCATTGCTCCGTTGGCAAATGCGGTCATCGGTCCGGTGGTGAGCGTACTGCTCGCTGTGTCGATCGTGCTGGCTCCCTTTTCGCTCGTGGGACCGTTGCGGACTTGGGCGCTCGTTGTGCCCATGATTGCCGCCCGTTGCGCGCTGTTCTTCGAGCAGCTGTTTGCCGCCGTGCCGGGTGCATACGTGAGCGTGCCGCCCGATAGCATGTGGATTTACCTATTGCCGTGTTTTCTGGCGGTTCTGCTGGTCTGGTGGCCGCGTCCCCGTGCACGTCCTATGGCGGCGGGGCTTGCATGCCTGATGCTCTTGGCTGCGATTCCGTACGTCTATTGGGATCGATTCGCTCCGCCTTCGGTGACGCTGCTCGATGTGGGCCAGGCCGATGCGATTCTTATCCGCCAAGGCGGCGCAGTAGCTCTCGTCGACTGCGGGCTCGACGAGCGCGTGGTGGCGGCGTTGGTTCGCAATAACGTGCACCATATCGATGCCGTCTTTGTGACGCATTGGGATGAGGACCACTGGGGTGGTTTGCCTGCCGTGCTCGAACAGTTTTCGGTCGGAACGATTGCCGTGGCGGCGGATGCGCTGGAGGATGCTCCTGCCGAGGTATTGAACCGACCCGGCGTGGAGTATCGGCAGGTGCGCCGTGGGGATACGGTCGACATCGGCTCATTTTGCGCCCGCGTGATGTGGCCATTCGAGTCCGTGGATGGCGAGGGAAATGAGGACTCGCTTGTCCTGCTGCTCTCTTATGTTCAGGAAGGTAAGGGCCTGCGAATACTTCTCACCGGTGATGCCGAGCTCGACCAAGAACGGGAATTCGTGCAGGAGGTGGGGGATATCGATGTACTTAAACTTGGGCATCACGGCTCCAAGGTTTCAGTCGATGGTGAGTTGCTGGACGTCCTGAAGCCCGAGCTTTCCCTCGCAAGCGCCGGTGAGGGGAATCGATACGGCCATCCGTCCGATGCCTGCATCGATGCCGTTAAGGAAGCGGGTGGTGTGTTCGCGTGTACCATCGAACACGGCGACATTACCGTCGCACCGACTGCGAATGGCTTTGTGATGCGATGCCAGCGACCGTGACGACGTCGTTGGCGTGTGGTGGGCCCCTGGGCTAGAATGGCACGGAACGAATGCGAAGGCCTGCGGGAGGGGAGCGCAATGTCCGAAACCGGTTTGCTGCCGGCATATCTGATCGTCGGTACCGACGGAGTTAAGCGCGATCACGCCGTCTCGCGTATGAAAGCGCGTCTGGAAAAGTCGGGTATGGTCGAGTTCAACCTCGACGAGCGAGACATGACCAAGGACCCCGATATCGAGTCCATTATCGGATCGCTTAACACCTTTCCGATGGGCAGCGAGTTTCGTCTGGTAATCCTCGATGGCTGCTCAAAGCTCGCCAAGGCGGTCTCGGAGCCGCTCGTTGGGTATCTGGCGAGTCCCAGCCCCACTACGGTCTGCCTCATCATCGCCGACTCACTTGCCAAGAATACGCGCCTGTATAAGGCAATCGCCAAGATCGACAAGAAGGCTATCGTCGATTGCTCGGGTACCAAGCGCTGGGAACTGCCGCGCCGTGTTCAGCAGATGGCGACGCAGCGCGGTAAGTCGATTTCGACGGCGGCCGCCGAGGAGCTCGTCTCGCGTTCGGGCGAAAACACGCGCATGCTCGATAACGACTTGGCTAAGCTTGCCCAGATGGTCGAGGCGCCCCAGATTGAGCTTGCCGACGTTGAGCGCTGGATTGTCCGTACGGCCGAGGTTCAACCCTGGGACTTTCTCAATGCGGTCTCGGCCCGTGACATGCGACGCTCGCTCGAGCTCTTCAATCTACTGCCCGCCAAGAGCTATGTGTGGACTTACACATTGCTGTGCGGCCGCATCCGCGAGCTTATCGTTGCCAAGGCGCTCGAGGCGCGCGGACAGGGTCGTGAGCTGGCCGCAACACTTAAGCTCCAGTCCTGGCAGGTCAAGAATCACCTGACCTGGGCACGTCGCTTTTCGATGGCAGAGCTCGTTGCCGCGCTCGAGGGCGCGGTCGATGTGGAGCTCGCGCTGAAGGGTTCGGCCGATTCTCAGACCGCGCTTTTGCTCTGGATTACGAACATCTTGAGAAAATCGTGATGATACCTGCCTATTTGACAAATTCGTTCTATCCCTTTGAGGGGGAGCGTGCTATAGTAGGCGCTTGCATGACCTCACCGTGTCTCAGAGGTGTCATACATTTTTTGCAAGGAACTCGAAAGGAACTCCAGAAGTGGCAAACATCAAGTCTCAGAAGAAGCGTATCCGCACCAATGAGGCAGCTCGCATGCGTAACAAGGCTGTCAAGTCCGAGCTCAAGACGCTGACCAAGCACGTCCAGTCTGCCGTCGCCGAGGGCGACGCCGAGAAGGCCCAGGCTGCCCTCAAGACCGTCACCAAGCGTCTCGATATGGCTGCCGCCAAGCATGTTATCCACAAGAACCAGGCTTCCAACCGCAAGTCCGGTCTTGCCAAGCTCGTGAACAGCATCAACGCCTAAGTTGTAAATTTCACACCACACAGATTGCGCGCATAAATGGAGCCTGTTTTATGGAACAGGCTCCATTTTTTGTACCGCTCGGGTAAGATAGTCCGCATGAATACTTCAATTGACATTTCCCACATCCGCAACTTCTCAATCGTTGCGCACATCGACCATGGCAAGTCCACGATCAGCGATCGCATCCTCGAGCTCACCCATACCGTCGACGAACGCGACATGGAGTCGCAGCTGCTCGATACCATGGATATCGAGCGCGAGCGCGGCATCACGATCAAGTCCAATGCCGTTCGCGTGTCCTATGACGCCGACGATGGCGAGACGTATCAGTTCAATCTGATCGATACGCCGGGCCACGTTGACTTTACCTATGAGGTCTCGCGCTCGCTGGCAGCCTGTGAGGGCGCGGTGCTCGTTGTCGACGCCACGCAGGGCGTCGAGGCGCAGACCGTCTCCAACGCGACGCTCGCCATGAACGCCAATCTGGACATTGTGCCGGCCATCAACAAGATCGACCTGCCCTCTGCCCATCCCGATGAGGTTAAGACCGAGATCGAGGATGACCTGGCGATTCCTGCCGATGATGCCGTGTGTGTCTCGGGCAAGACCGGCGAGGGCATCCATGATCTGCTGGAGTCCATTGTCTTTTTGATCTCGCCTCCCAAGGGCGATGCAAATGCCCCTCTCAAGGCACTTATTCTGGATTCGTACTTCGACGAGTATCGTGGCGTCGTCGCCACGGTGCGCGTCTTTGACGGCTCCATCAAAAAGGGCGATACCCTGCGCATGATGCAGGCAGAGGGCGACTTTTTGGTCGACGGCGTGGGTGTCAAGCGTCCTGCCGAGACCCCGGTTGACGCGCTGACGGTTGGCGAGGTCGGCTATGTGGTCACGGGCCTGAAGGACCCCGAGGCCGTTCGCGTGGGCGACACCCTTACCTGGGCGTCGAACCCCTGCCCCGAGCCGCTTCCGGGTTACCGCGAGGCCAAGCCCATGGTCTATACGGGCCTGTTCCCAATCGATAACAAGGACTACGAGAACCTGCGTGACGCGCTCGATAAGCTGCACGTTAACGACCCATCGTTGGTGTGGGAGCCCGAGACCTCGGTGGCGCTCGGCTTTGGCTTCCGCGTGGGCTTCTTGGGCCTGCTACACATGGAAGTCGTCAAGGAACGCCTGGAGCGCGAATTCAACCTGGACCTCATTGCCACGAGCCCCTCGGTCGACTATCACGTCTACAAGACCGACGGCGAGATGATCGATGTCCGCAGTCCGCAGGACCTTCCCGAGGCCACGCGCATCGAGCGTATCGAGGAACCCTACCTCAAGGCAAAGATCATCTGCCCGCCTGAGTACACGGGTGCCGTCATGCAGCTCGCCATCGAGCACCGCGGCGTCACGACCGACATGATCCACCTCACGAGCAAATCGGTCGAGATGCGCTTCGATATGCCGCTCGCCGAGCTCATCTTGGACTTCTTTGACCAGCTCAAGAGCCGTACCAAGGGTTATGCCTCGCTCGACTACGAGTTCAACGAGTACCGTCCCTCCGAGCTCGTTAAGCTCGATATCTTGCTTTCGGGCGATGAGGTGGACGCGCTGTCGTTTATCGTCCACAAGGACAAGGCCTATGGCCTGGCCCGTGGCCTGTGCGACAAGCTTAAGGAGATCATCCCGCGTCAGCTGTTCGAGGTGCCCATCCAGGGTGCTATCGGCAACAAGATTATTGCCCGCTCCACCGTCAAGGCGCGTCGCAAGGACGTACTTGCCAAGTGCTACGGCGGCGATATCTCGCGTAAGCGCAAGCTGCTCGAGAAGCAGAAAGAGGGCAAGAAGCGCATGAAGGCCATCGGATCGGTCGAGGTCCCGCAGGAGGCCTTTATGGCGATCCTCAAGGTGGACGAGTAGGTCTATGGTGCTTTCTGAATACAGCAAGCGGCTGCTGGGCGCCTATGCCGAGCAGCCGTTCCTTATGGCTCCCATGGCGGGTGTGACCGACCCTGCCTACCGCATCATGTGCCGCCGCCGCGGTGCCAACCTTGCCTACAGCGAGATGGTGAGCGTGGCAGGCCTTGCCTATGCCAGCAACAAAACGTGGCGCCTGGTGCTGCCGGCCGACGAGGAGCAGCAGATTTGCGTGCAGCTCTTTGGCTCCAAGCCCGATCAATTTGCGAGTGCCGTCGCCGCCGTCGAGGAGCGCGTTGGCGATCGCCTGTCGCTCATCGATATCAATATGGCATGTCCCGCCCGCAAGGTCGTTACCAAGGGCGAGGGCTCGGCGCTCATGCGCACGCCCGACCTGGCGGAGAAGATCGTCGAGGCGACGGTGGGCGCGGCGCACGTGCCCGTGACCGTCAAGATTCGCAAGGGCTTTTATGCTGAGGACCGTAATGCCGCGACGTTTGCCCAGATGCTCGAAGGCGCCGGTGCCGCCGCGGTGGCGGTGCATGGCCGCTGCGCCACGCAGCTCTATACGGGCCAGGCCGATTGGTCGGTCGTCGATGAGGTTGCCGACGCCGTTGAGATTCCCGTGATCGGTTCGGGCGATGTGTTCTCGGCTGAGGATGCGGCGGAGCGTCTGCGCAGCTCCGACGCCCGTGCCGTGTTTATCGCGCGCGGTATCTATGGCAATCCTTGGGTGTTCGGCGATGCTCGCGCCCTTGCGTTCGACGCCACGCCGGTGCCGTCTCGCACCTCGGTCGAGCGTCTGGATGCCCTGCGCGAGCACCTGACGCTTACGCACGAGCTGTTGCCGCTCATGTCGCGTGCCCGTACGTACGCAAGCTGGTATCTCAAGGGCATGCCCCATGCTGCCGCCTGGCGCGCCCAGGTGGTGCGCTGCTCCACATACGAGGAGTTCATGGCGTTGGTCGATGATATCGAGCGCGATGTGGTGGCCTGCGAGGCCGCACTTGCAGCTGGCGAGTCGGTGCCCGCCCATCCGCTGGAGGCCTAAGGGTGGCCGTTACCGCACTGTATGTGCACGTACCGTTTTGCGCTCAAAAATGCCGCTATTGCGACTTTGACTCGCGCAGCTTTGCCCCGTGCGACCTGGACGCTGCGCTCAATGCCTATTTTGAGCAGTTGTATGCGCGGCTCGATGCCTTTGGCAACGCTGGGGCACTCAGGCAGATCCGCACAGTCTACGTAGGCGGCGGCACGCCGTCGCTGGCAGGGGAGCGCCTGGTAGAACTTGCCCGTCGTATCTCCATGTGGTGCAAGCCCGTTGAGTTTACCTGCGAGGCCAATCCCGAGTCGCTGACTGCTGAGCTCGCCACCGCGCTTGCCGAGGCGGGCGTCACGCGCATCTCTCTGGGCGTGCAAACCCTCGACAATACCGAGCTGGCTGCTATTGGCCGCATTCACGATGCTAATCGGGCACTTGCGGCTATCGCGACGGTGAAGGACGCTGGCCTCGATGTGTCGTGCGACCTGATGTGCGGCCTTCCCGGGCAGACGGCCGCAAGCTGGCGGAGCACGCTCGATGGCGTGCTGGCGGCGGCGCCGCATCATGTATCGGTGTACCCGCTCACGCTCGAGGAGGGGACGCCCCTTTATCGCATGGCGTGCCGCGACGAGTCGCTTGAGCCTGATGAGGATTTTCAGGCCGCATGCATGGACGTGGCACGCGAGCTCCTGGGTGCGGCCGGTTATCACCCCTATGAGGTGGCAAGCTATGCGCTCGACGGCCATGAGTGCGCCCATAACATTGCCTACTGGACCGGACGGGGCTACCTGGGCCTGGGTCGTTCTGCCGCGGGTATGCTCGATGCCGAGGATTTCGACCGTCTTGCAGGTTTGTTCCCCGGCGTGTCTGCTCGAGGCGATGCGTACCGTGTGCGTCTGGTGCAACGCGACGATGACGCGACGGCGTTCGAGGCCGAATATCTGTCGCAGCGCGAGGCTGTCGCCGAAGACTTGATGCTCGCTTGTCGCATGACGCGCGGTGTTGCGTCCGACCTGTTGGCTCGTGCAGCTTGCGTCATCCCAACGGGCGAGCTGGCAGCTGCCTGCGATCGTGCGCTCGAATTGGATCTTGCCACTTGGGTGCCCGAGACGCTCTGGGGTCATGAGGGACCCTTCACTACGGCAGATGTCGTCGCGGGCCATGTTCGAGCTCGTCTGGCGCCGACCCATCTGGGCTGGCTCGATGGAAATGTTCTGTTCGAGCTGTTTTGGGATCTAGCTTAGGCCGCTCGGGTAGAATTACCGGAATATATACGCTGCTGTGAGCAGGAGGTTGCCGCGCATGGCGACGATGAACGAAAAAGATTACTACGAGATTCTGGGTGTCTCCAAGGACGCCACCTCGCGTGATATTCAAAAGGCCTTCCAGCAAAAGGCCCGTAAGCTCCATCCGGACGTCAACAAAGAACCGGATGCCGAGGAAAAGTTTAAAGAGGTTTCCGAGGCCTACGCCGTGCTTTCGGATGAGCAAAAACGTGCGCGCTACGACGCCATGCGATCTGGCAATCCCTTTGCCGGTGCTCCTACGGCTTCGCCCTATGGTGGCGGCTACGCCGGCAGCACGGGCTATGGCAATCCCTTTGAGGGCGGCTTTCCCTTTGGTGGCGCCTGGGGCCAGCAGCGTCGCGGGCAGGCTGCCTACAATCCCGAGAACGGCGCCAACGTGGTCGTCGATATCAAGCTCGACGCCAAGGAGGCCAAGAGCGGTGCCCACAAGACCGTTCGATATACCCGCTTTGACACCTGCGGGCATTGTGGCGGATCGGGCTCCGTTTCTTCAGAGCATGCCCACACCTGTCCGAGCTGCGGTGGCCGCGGCCACATCGACGTCGACCTGTCCTTCCTGTTTGGTGCGGGCACGTTCCAGTCGGTCTGCCCCGAGTGCGGCGGTTCCGGTAAGGTCGTGGCCGACCCCTGCCCCGATTGCGGTGGCAGCGGGCGAACCCGTGTGACCTCCGAGCAGACGATTGAGTTTCCTGCCGGCACGCACGATGGCGACGAGGTCCGCATTAGCGGCATGGGCCACGCAGGCACTAACGGTGCCGCGGGCGGCGACCTGGTCGGCCGCGCCCATGTTGAGGCCGAGCGCTTGGAAGGCAAAGCTCGTACTGGCTTTTACCTGATGGGCATTGTGGCGCCGTTTTTGGTGCTGTCGGCCATCTCGGGCGTGTTCTCGGCCTTTGCCATGATGTGCTTTATTCCGTTTGCCATGGGCCTGTTCATGGTGCTCTCGGACGGCGTGCTTCATCGCAGCCTGCTGTGGTGGAAACGCGGCGCGATGCAGTTTGCCAACGGTTTTGCCAACGGCTTCATGTTCGCACTCGTGTCGGTTTGGTTTGCGAGCTGCTCGCAGCGTGCCATGCTTTCGCCGTACGGAATGTACTAACATCAAACCCTCTGTTTGCGGCCGCCCCAGCTTGGGTATAGGACGCACTGTGACAATAATGAAAGTCGGAAGGATTCGGTCGTGTCGGAAAATAGGGATTACTACGAGGTACTTGGCGTCGAAAAGGATGCCGACGCGCGGACGATTAAGCGCGCGTTTCTAAAGAAGGCCCGTACCGTACACCCGGACGTTTCGGACGACCCCGAGGCCGAGGCCAAGTTCAAAGAGCTCAACGAGGCATATTCCGTTCTTTCCGATGAGCAGAAGCGTGCAAACTACGACCGCTACGGCACCGCGGACGGCCCTGGTGGTTCGGGCTATGTCGACATCAACGATATCTTTGGTGGCATGGGCATGGACGACCTGTTCTCGTCGTTCTTTGGCGGTGGCGCCGGTGGTGGCGCCCGCAGCCGTCGTGAGCGTCGTCGCGGACGTGACATGGCCATCTCGCTTTCGGTGACGCTCGAGGAGGCGGCACTCGGCTGCAAAAAGACTATCAGCTATGATCGCCTTGCTCCTTGCGAGGACTGCAACGGTACCGGTAGGGCCGAGGGTGCACAGGAAAAGCAGTGCAGTCGCTGCCACGGTACGGGCTACGTTACGACGGTTCAGCGATCGTTTTTGGGCCAGGTTCAGTCTTCCTCGCCTTGCCCCGACTGCCATGGCGAGGGCACGGTTATCGACCATCCCTGCGAGACCTGCGACGGTCAGGGCCGCACGCCTTCGCACGAAAAGATCGACATCGATATTCCCGCCGGCGTTTCGACCGGTCGCCAGCTGCGTGTGAGCGGCTTTGGCGAGGCCGGCCTTCGCGGCGAGCCTTCTGGCGACCTGATTGTCAACGTGCGCGTTGCCGACCATGAGCGCTTTAAGCGCAACGGTGACGACCTGTACCTGGTGAGCGATATCTCGATTGCGCAGGCTGCGCTCGGCTGCGAGATCGAGGTCGAGGGCATTATGCCCGACGAGGTCGTTAAGGTGACGGTTCCCGCCGGCGCCCAGTACGGCGACACCGTGAGCGTCAATAATTACGGCATGCCGCGCATTGGCGGTGGCGGTTCGCGTGGCCGCCTGATCGTGCAACTGCGCGTGGTCGTTCCCACCAATCTTTCCAATAAGCAACGCGAGCTGCTCCGTGCTTTTGCCGATGAGATGGGCGATGACGTCGCTTCCGGTAAGAAGTCGGTGACCGACCGTATCAAGAGTGCCCTCGACGATATCCTCGATTAAGGAGCCCGCGTGCTCGCACCCCATATTTCCGTCGTCAACCTCGGCTGCCGTGTCAACCGGGTTGAGTCTGACCGTATCACTGCCGATCTTATGCGCCTGGGCTTTGCTATTGTGGAGCCCCAGGATGCCGATTTGATCGTCATTAACACCTGTGCCGTTACGGGCGAGGCTGAGGCCAAGACCCGTAAGGCCGTCCGTCATGCGCTGGCCCATCCAAATGAGCCCTATGTGCTCGTGACCGGTTGCGTGGTCAATTTGCATCCCGAGGAGCTGTTGGAGC
Organism: Collinsella sp. AF19-1LB; assembly: GCF_003459655.1. Lineage (NCBI taxonomy): Bacteria > Bacillati > Actinomycetota > Coriobacteriia > Coriobacteriales > Coriobacteriaceae > Collinsella > Collinsella sp. AF19-1LB. Next base: position 33,775 of record NZ_QRWO01000008.1, on the reverse strand, counting down.
TTTCGGATCGCGTGATCGCCGAGCCGTCCAAGATCGATGTCGCCGAACGTGTCTGCGAGGTGCTGGGCGTTGAGTCCGATAGCGTTCCCGCCTGCAGCGATGGCGAGGTGGTCGATGCGCTCGGTCGCTCTCGCCTGGGCGTGAAGATCCAGGACGGCTGCAACCATCGCTGTACCTATTGCATTGTGTGGAAGGCGCGCGGCCCCGAGCGCTCCGTGCCCGTCGAGTCCGTGCTTGAGCAAGTTCGCGAGGCCCAGGAGGCCGGCGTGCCCGAGGTGGTGCTGACCGGTGTGAACCTGGGTGCCTACGATGGCAAGAGCGCGACCGACGAGCATGTCGAAATCGATGAGCTGCTCGAGGCCATCATGGAGCGCACGACTATTGCGCATGTGCGCATTTCCTCGGTCGAGCCCATGGATATCTCTGAGCGCCTGCTTAAGGTTATGGCGCGCTATCCGCAGCGTATCGCCCCGTTTTTGCACCTGCCCGTGCAGTCCGGCTGTACGGCGACCTTGCATCGCATGGGTCGTCCCTATAGTGCGGAGGCCTTTGAGGACACGGTGCGTATGATTCGCGCCATCCTGCCGCAGGCGTCTCTTTCGTGCGACGTCATCGTCGGTTTTCCTGGTGAGACGGACGAGGAGTTCGAGGAGTCGCTGGCGCTGTGCCGCCGCGTGGGGTTCTCGCGTATGCACGTGTTCCGCTACAGTAAGCGTCCCGGTACCCTTGCTGCCGACATGCCCGACCAGGTGCCGCCCGAGGCTATGGCCGAGCGCAGCCGCCGTATGCGAGACACGGCGCAGGAGCTCGCTATTGCCGATGCCCGCCGTCGCGTGGGTACCGTCGAACGCGCCGTGCTTGAGTACGGTGACAATTTGACGCTCGGCTCGTTCCATCATGCCCGTCTTGACGATACCTGTGGACTTACAGCCCCGTGCCTGCTCGATGTTGCTATCATCGGAGTCGATGATTCCGGCTTGGTCCATGCGCGCAGGGAGGTCCATGGAAGCCTCGAAGATTAGACTTACCGTTCCCGAGGGAGTTGATCCCTCGCGTGTTTTGGGCGCCGGCGACGGCGTCCTTCGTGCGCTCGAGAGCTTGGTTCGCGCTCACGTGGTCGCCCGTGGCGATAGGATCTCCGTAAGCGGCGACCCGGACGAGGTCGAGCTCGTGGCTCGCTTTTTCGAACATGCTTTTCGCGAGGCGGCGGCCGGTCGTACCCTGTCTGCCGACGATGTCTCGCGTTGCCTGGCCGTCTTGCGCGACGGTGAGCACGAGGCTACATCGCTTCGCGATGATGTGCTGCTTTCGTATCGCGGCCGTGCCATTCGCCCCAAAACGCTCGGACAAAAGCGCTATGTTGACGCCATCCGCTCGCATACCATCACGTTTGGCCTAGGTCCCGCCGGTACCGGTAAGACCTATCTAGCTATGGCCCTCGCCGTCGCCGCGCTCAAGCGTCACGAGGTGTGTCGTCTGATCTTGGCGCGTCCGGTTGTCGAGGCGGGGGAGAACCTGGGCTTTTTGCCCGGTACCCTCGAGGAAAAGATCGATCCCTACATGCGTCCACTCTACGACGCCCTTTTTGACATGATGGATCGCGAACGCACCGATGAGCTTATGGAGCGCGGCGTGATTGAGATCGCCCCGCTTGCCTACATGCGCGGCCGTACGCTGAGCGATGCCTTCGTGGTGCTCGACGAGGCCCAAAATACCACGCCCGAGCAGATGAAGATGTTCCTGACGCGCCTGGGCTTTAACTCCAAGTTTGTGATTACCGGCGACCTGAGCCAACGTGACCTGGTGGGTCGTCGCGGCGGTCTTGCTGACGTTGAGCGGATTTTGGGCCGTGTCGACGATGTCGCATTCTCTCACCTCGAGCGTGCCGACGTGGTACGTCATGCCTTGGTTGGGCGTATCGTCGAGGCATACGATGCTTATGATGATGTACGCGAGAAGCGCGTGCACGACCGAAAGGAGTCCCGTTGAGTGTATTGATCAGCAACGATGCCGAGCTCGATACGCTGCTCGACGCGCAGGAGGTAGAGCACATCTGCGAGGTTGTGCTTGCCGCCGAGGGCGTTAAGCGTGAAGTTGAGATTTCCCTTTCGTATGTCGATGAAGACGAGATGCACGAGCTCAACCACGAGTGGCGCGGTATCGACCGCACCACCGATGTCCTCTCGTTTGAATGTGACTCGGCCTTTGACGAGGATATTCCCGCCGACGAGACGCTCGAGCTCGGCGATATCATCCTGGCCCCGCAGGTCATTGCCCGTCAGGCCCCCGGCTTTGGCAATAGCCCTGCCGACGAGTGCCGCCTGATGCTCGTGCATGGCATTCTGCACCTGCTGGGCTATGACCACATTGATGACGACGAGGCCGAGGTCATGGAGGCCCGCGAGGACGCCATCCTGCGCGATCTGGCGCTCGAGCGCGGCGAGGACCCCAAGCTGGTCCACGTCGGTCCCATCACCAATCACGCCCACGACTAGGAGCCGTCTATGATTCCCGGATCGAACAAGGACCATCCGTCCTTCTTAAAGTCGTTCTCCTACGCCATGGAGGGCTTCGTCACCGCCGTCAAGACCGAGCGCAACATTAAGGTCATGCTTGTGGCGGGCGTGTGCACCGTCATCGCCGGCTGCATCGTGGGACTCGACATTGCCGAGTGGGCTACGGTTATCATCTGCTGTGGCCTGGTGATTCACGGCGAGCTGTGCAACACCGCCATGGAGGCGATTGTCGACCTGGCGACCCAGGAGCTCCATCCGCTGGCAAAGCGTGCGAAGGATATCGCCGCCGCCTCCGTATACGTACTTTCCATCACCGCCGCGATTGTGGGCTTGCTGGTATTTGCCCACGCGCTCGACTTTATTTAGAAAGGGATTTCCATGTCCGACAATATGCTGCCTATCGATGAAACTCTGGACGACGAGTCCCTGGATGTGGTGGATGCCGAGGAGTTCGAGGAAGTCGAGGAGTTTGACCCGTTTGAGGGCATGAGTGACGAGGAACTCGACGCCCTGTGCGACGAGGACGATGGCCTCGCGGGCTTTGGCGACGTTGAACCCGGTTTCCGCAGCGGCTTTGTGGCCCTGGTCGGCCGCCCCAACGCCGGCAAGTCCACGCTGCTCAACGCCTGCTATGGCAAAAAGGTCGCCATCACCTCGCCGGTGGCCCAGACGACCCGCCGCCGCATGCGCGCCGTCGTCAACCGTCCCGGCTACCAGCTGGTCTTTGTCGATACCCCGGGTATCCACAAGCCCAAGGACGGTCTGGGATCCGAACTCAACAAGAGCGCGCTGTTCGAGCTGAACGATGTCGATGTCGTCGCGTTTTTGATTGATGCCACCAAACCGATCGGCAGGGGAGACGCCTGGGTTGCCGAGCGAGTCAGATGCGCTCGTTCCAAGAAGGTCCTGGTGCTCACCAAGGCCGATGAGGCCGATCCCGCACAGGTCATGGAGCAGCTTAAGGCCGCCCACGAGCTCATGGAATATGACGACGAGATCGTGACGTCGTCGGTCAAGAACTTCAACGTCGATGCCTTTATCGAGACCGTTGCTCACTTTTTGCCCGAGGGTCCGCGTTGGTTCCCCGAGGACATGGGTACCGACGCTTCCGACGAGACGCTCGTTGCCGAGTTTGTGCGCGAGAAGGTCTTGCGCCGCACCCGTGATGAGATTCCGCACTCCGTTGGCGTGATCTGCGATGCGCTCGAGCAGACCAAGAAGGTGTTGCGCGTGCACGCCACCATTTACGTCGAGCGCGAGGGCCAAAAGGGCATCATCATCGGCAAGGGCGGCGAGATGATCAAGCATATCGGTATCGACGCCCGTCGCGATCTTGAGCGCATCTTTGACACGCAGGTCTTTTTGGAGCTGGACGTGAAGGTCAAGGCCGGCTGGCGTGACGACGAGGCCCAGATTCGCCGCTTTGGCTACAACGCCGAGGACTAAGGGCGCGCGGCACGCATGGCAGGCTCCCGGACATATCGCACGAAGGTGCTCGTTCTCGACAAGACGAAGCTCAAAGAGACGGACCTGATCCTGACGATGCTTGACGAGCGGGGTCGGCAGGTTCGTGCCGTGGCAAAGGGCGCCCGTAAACCCGGTGGGCGCCTGGCTGCGCGCTGCGAGCTGTTCTGTACCGTCGATATGCTGCTCGCGCATGGGCGGTCGCTCGACGTGGTTTCCCAGGCCGAGCTTATGGAGGCGCCGCTCGGCGCAGCACCCGATTACGAGACGACCTGCGCCGCAAGCGCGATCGCCGAGGTCGCGCGCGTGTGCTCGTTCGAGGATGCCGAGGACCCGTTTACCTTTGCCATCACGCAGCGAGCGCTTGCTCTGGTGGGCAGCGGGCTCGACACGGCGCATATGGATCTGCTTGTGGCGGCATATGTGTTTAAGCTGCTATCGCACGTTGGCTACCGACCCGATTTTTCGGCCTGCGTACTGTGCGGAGACCCCATGCTGTCGTATTTTTCGCCCCAGGCCGGCGGGCTCATGTGCGGCTCGTGCGCGTCGAGCGTTCCGGGTGCCGAGCTGGTATCGACCGGTGAGGTCGCATGGCTGCGTGCCCTTATGTCCATGACTTTCGATGCGCTCATGGCCGAGAGGATCGATTCCCATACTGCCGCCTTTTTGTTGGGGCTTTCGCACGTCTGGGCGGCAACACATGCCGATCAGCGCCTCCGTGCGATGGAATTCATGTTGGGTCGGTGATGATGCGCAGGCGCGGGTTGCTTGTGGTAACATACCGACCTGTTGGTACCTCGACCTTGGATGCTCGCTCCACCGGCGGCTTCCCAGTCCGAGGCGAATAGTGTCGCCCGCGGGCGACAAGAAACGAAAGGTGAAACAATGACTGTTTCCAAAGAGCGCAAGGCTGAGCTGACTGCCCAGTTCGGTAACACCCCGGTCGACACCGGCAACCCCAAGGTTCAGGTCGCCATCCTGTCCGAGCGCATCAAGGAGCTGACCGAGCACATGAAGTCCCACCAGAAGGACTTCCACACCCGTCGTGGCCTGCTCATGCTCGTCGGCCGTCGTCGTCGTCTTCTCTCCTACATCAAGAAGAACGACATCGTCGAGTACCGTGAGCTCATCAAGGCTCTGGGCATCCGCGACAACATCCAGTAAGGATTTGTACATGCTAAGAGCGTCCTGCGCAGCGGGGCGCTCTTTTTGTGTAAGGGCGCGAACAATCACGCTCTGAAGCGTGGCGGGGGCAGGGGGCCCGCGTCACATGAGGAGCCTGCAGGCAAGGGGCCTGCGGGGTAAAGGAGAACAATGACACTCGTATCCAAGACCTTTGAGCTGTACGGCAAGACCTACACCTTTGAGTCGGGCGAGCTTGCCAAGCAGGCCACCGGCGCCTGCCTGGTCAAGCAGGGCGACACCACGATGCTCGACACCGTGGTCGTCTCCAAGGAGCGCAAGAACTACGACTTCTTCCCGCTGACCGTCGACTTCAACGAGAAGATGTACGCCGCCGGCCGCATCCCGGGTGGCTACCTCAAGCGTGAGGGCCGTCCCAGTGAGAAGGCCACGCTCACCGCGCGCATGATCGACCGTCCGATTCGCCCGAGCTTCCCGGACGGCTTCCGCAACGAGGTGCACATCGTCGCTACCTCGCTCGTCGCCGACCAGGTCAACCCCTTTGACGTCATCAACGTCATGGGTGCCTCCCTGGCCATGACGCTCGGCGGCGTGCCCTTCGAGGGCCCGCTTGCCTGCGTGCGCATCGGCCGTAACGTGGAGACCGGCGAGTTTATCGTCAACCCCACCTACGAGGAGCGCGAGAACTCCGACCTGGACCTGGAGCTGGGCGGCTCTGCCGACTTCATCTCGATGGTCGAGGCCGGCGCCGAGGAGATCTCCGAGGACGACATGCTCGCTGCCATGAAGTTTGGCCAGGAGGCCCTTGCTGCTTTCTGCCAGGCTCAGGACGAGTTCGTCGCCGAGTGGGAGCAGGTCAACGGCCCCATCGTCAAGAAGGAGTACCCGCTAGATCAGCCCGTCGAGGAGGTCCAGGAGCGCATCTTCGCCCACTACGACGAGATGGCAGCCGCCCTGCGCGACGCCGACAAGCTCTCCCGTATCGGCAAGGTCGAGGCTCTGAAGGAGTCCATCCGTGCCGAGTTTACCGAGGAGGAGCAGGCCGCTTGGGAGCGCGAGATCCCCGTGGCGCTCAAGAAGCTCGAGAAGAAGGCTATGCGCACCATGGTCGTCGAGACTGGTGAGCGCGTTGACGGTCGTGCCGCCGATGAGATCCGTCCCATCATGGTGAAGGACAACTACCTGCCGCTCGTTCACGGCTCCGGCCTGTTCCAGCGCGGCCAGACGCAGGTGCTCTCCGTCCTGTCGCTCGGCATGCTCAACGAGGGCCAGCGTCTGGATACCATCGAGCCCACCGAGGGCAAGCGCTACATGCACCACTACAACTTCCCGCCGTTCTGCACCGGCGAGACCGGCCGTATGGGCAGCCCCAAGCGCCGCGAGATCGGCCATGGCAACCTGGCCGAGCGCGCCCTGCTTCCGGTGCTTCCCGACGAGAACGAGTTCCCCTACGCGATCCGCGTCGTCTCCGAGGTCATGGAGTCCAACGGCTCCTCTTCGATGGCTTCGACCTGCGGCTCTACGCTCGCCCTTATGGACGGCGGCGTGCCCATTAAGCGCCCGGTCTCCGGTATCGCCATGGGCCTGATCCAGGAGGAGGGCAAGACCGTGGTCCTGTCCGATATCCAGGGTCTCGAGGACTTCCTGGGCGACATGGACTTTAAGGTCACCGGCACCACCGAGGGCATTACCGCTCTGCAGATGGACAATAAGGCCACCGGCCTTACCTTCGACATTCTGGCCCGCGCTCTGCAGCAGGCCAAGGAGGGTCGCGCCTTCATCCTGCAGAAGATGCTCGATGTGATCCCCGAGCCGCGTCATACCACGCGCAGCACCGCTCCGCGCATCGTCTCCATCCAGGTTCCGACCGATAAGATCCGCGACGTCATCGGTTCCGGCGGTAAGGTCATCCGCGGCATCCAGGACGAGACCGGCGCTTCGGTTGACATCCAGGAGGACGGCACCGTCTTTGTCGGCGGCACCGGCGAGTCCGTGGACCAGGCCGTCGAGCGCATCAAGCTCATCATCAAGGTTCCCGAGCCGGGCGAGGAGTACACCGGTCGCGTGGTCTCCATCCAGCCCTTCGGCGCCTTCGTGAACCTGCTGCCCGGTAAGGACGGCCTGCTTCACATCTCCCGCGTTGCCAAGGGCCGCGTGGAGAAGGTCGAGGACGTTCTCAATGTGGGCGACGAGGTCAAGGTCGTCGTCATCGAGGTCGACGATCGCGGCAAGATCTCGCTCGATCGTCTTGACAAGCCCGAGGCCCCGGCTCGCGCCGAGGGTACCTCCGAGGGCGACGGCGAGCACTTCCAGCGTCGTGAGCGTCCGCGTCGCGAGCGCTCCGAGCGCAGCGACCGTCCGCGCCGTCCCGGCGACAACGGAGGCCGCAAGCCCCGCCGTCACCACGACGCCGAGTAACAGCCGTACATAACCAGCACCGCAAGGGCGACTCCGGACAGGGGTCGC
>NZ_QRWO01000008.1:0-26176 GCF_003459655.1 Collinsella sp. AF19-1LB | reverse complement strand
AGGGGTCGCCCTTTTGCTTGCGCCCGGGAGGGCCGCATATGAAGTTTCCTGCTCTACAGTCCTGCGCAAGATGGAAAGCACATTAAGTGCTTTCCTTTGCGTGCGGAACTCGCGATAAACTTCATATGCGGCCCTCCCGGGCGCAAGCAAAAGGACTGGTTAGTGCCGCTCGCTATTTAGTTAGACAGTCTATTCAGTAGTCAGATTTCAGATCTGTAGATAGCCGCAGCAGCATCTTCCCAGATAAAACCGACCAAAATAAACCTGTCCCTTTTTGGCAGGTTGCCCGTGGGGCGGGCACTGATGAAGTTTATCGCGAGTTCCGCACGAACAGGAGGCCACTTAATGTGGCCTCCGTCGTGAGCAGGACTGTAGAGCAGGAAACTTCATCAGTGCCCGCCCCACGGGAAACCGGCGGGATAGACCGGTTTGGATGGGGCTTTGATGCATGGGTGGTCTGTTGGTGGGCAAATGGGTATCATACTGTGGTTATTGCATCGACTCTGTGATGCATGTTTGTACGTTCCCGACGGTCGGTTTGCCAGAAGCGCCCCGTCGGTTGTTCCAGACCCGTTTCGAAGAAAGGAAACCACACTAACCTATGGCAGCTAAAAAAACATCTCCCTTGAAGATCATCCCGCTCGGCGGTCTTGACGGCATCGGCAAGAACATGACGGTCTTCGAGTGCGGCGACGACATGGTGCTCGTCGACGCCGGTCTCATGTTCCCGGATGACTCCCAGCCCGGTATCGACCTGGTGCTTCCCGACTACACCTATGTTCTAGAGAACGAGGAGAAGCTCCGCGGTATCGTCGTCACCCACGGCCACGAGGACCACACCGGTTCGCTTCCGTATCTGCTGCAGGACCTCAACAATAAGGTGCCCATCTTCTCGAGCAAGCTGACGCTTGGCTTTATCGAGGGCAAGCTTTCCGAGTTCCGCATCCGCGCACCCAAGTTCCGCGAGGTCAAGGGCGGCAGCCATGTCAACCTCGGCGGCATCTCGCTCGACTTCTTCTCGATGACGCACTCCATCCCCGGCGCTCTGGGCGTGTTCATTCGCACCAACCAGGGCACCGTTATGCACACCGGCGACTTTAAGCTCGACCAGACGCCCATCGACGGCGTCACGCCCGACTATGCCGCTATCAGCCGCTTTGCCAAGCAGGGCATCGACCTGCTGCTTTCCGACTCCACCAATGCCACGGTTCCCGGCTTTACCAAGTCCGAGGCCGAGGTTGGTCCCAACCTGCTGCACGCCATCAAGAACGCCCCGGGTCGCGTGTTCGTCGCATCGTTCTCGAGCCACATCCATCGTTTGCAGCAGATCTGCGATGCCGCCCGCAAGTGCGGCCGTAAGGTCGTTGTGACCGGTCGCTCCATGCTCACGAACACCCGCGTGGCGCGCGAGCTCGGTTATCTCAACATCGATGATGCCGATATCATCGATGCCTTCGATATTGATAACCTGCCTGACGACAAGATCGTCGTCATGTGCACTGGTTCGCAGGGCGAGCCGCTGTCGGCCCTGTCTCGCATGGCCAATGGCGAGCACAAGACGCTCTCCATTCACGAGGGCGATACCGTTATCCTCTCGGCAACTCCTGTTCCCGGCAATGAGAAAGCCGTCCAGCAGGTCGTCAACAGCCTGGCCAAGCTCGGCTGCGACGTGTGGGATAAGAACCGCGCTCTCGTCCACGTCTCCGGTCACGGTAGCCAGGAGGAGCTCAAGCTCCTGATGGCCATGGCCAAGCCCACGTACTTTATGCCGGTTCACGGTGAGGCCGTGCATCTACGCGCCCATGCCCAGCTGGCCCGTAAGATGGGTCTCAAGGACGATCATATCTTTATCCTCGATAACGGCGACACGCTCGAGATGCGCGGCGGTATCGTCAAACGCGGTACGCCCGTCGAGTCCGGCGTCGTCTATGTCGACGGCCTGCGCATCGGCGATACCGACCCCATCGTCCTGCGCGATCGCCAGAAGCTCGCCAACGACGGTATGGTCACGGCCGTTGCCATCGTCTCCCTCAAACACAAGAAGATCGAGGCCATCGAGTTCTCGGGCCGCGGCGTCTCGTTTGCCATCGACGACCAGTTCTCCGAGGATGCTTCCGCGTCCATTATGAAGACGATCGAGAAGGGTAAGTTTAGCTTTACCAGCAGCGGTTCCGATGCCATTCGCAAGGCCGTGCGCGATTCGCTCTCTAACTTTATCTGGAGCCGTACGCGCACCCGTCCGATGATCATCCCGGTCGTCATGGAGGTTTAGTTTGGCGCGCGGATCTGCACAAAACGCCAAAGTCAATAAGGCCAACAACCAACCGGCATCTGCTAAGGGTGCCGGTTCCCATCTGCGTGCCAATAAGGGCCACGAGTCCGAGTTTGATGAGTTTGAGCCCTTGGTCGAGCCTTCGGCCAATCGCGATATCGCCGGTGTGGTCATCGCCGTTTTGGCGATCGCGTCCTTCATTGCCGTGATCTCTCCGGCAACAGCGCCCGTGACGGCTGCGGTTGCCGGTTTCTACCACCTGGGCTTTGGTCTGGGCGCCTACGTGCTGCCGATCGTCATCTTGCTGTTTGCCGCCACGCTCTTTTTGGGTGAGGACTCGCCGCTCAACGTGCGCTCTGTTGCGGGCGGCGCCTTGGTCTTTATCGCCGTCGTCTCCATTCTTTCGCTGATGGTGCCGGGCACGAGCGATTCGTGCGACCTTATGTTTACGCCGCAGAACCTTTCCGTGTCGGGCGGCTACATTGGCGCCTTTATCGCAAGTGCCTTGCAAAACGCCCTGGGTAAACCTATCGCCATGGTTGTCTTGCTGGGGCTTGTCGTCGTTGGTTTGGTCATTATCGGCTTTTCGGTGGGTGGCGTTTTGCGCTCCGCACGCGATCGCGCTGCCGATTTTGCCGAGCGTCGACGTGCCGATGTCAATGCGAGCCCGTGGGGCGATGAAGAGGCCCTGTCGGTTCCCGGCGTCGCCCGTCCGCACCTTAGCATTCTGCGCCAGAAGGGGACTGACGCCGCGGTGACCACGGTCATGGGTGGCGATGTCGACCCGGTTTTGGATGACGACGAGGACGAGGATCCGTTTGTTGACGTGTCCGATGCCGTGGATGCCGAGCGGGCCAAGACCACGCTGCTGCCGCGTCGCCATGTCAAGAAGGGCAAGGCTGCGCCTAAGCTTAATACGAGTGAGCCCGACCCATCTTGGTCCGATAGCGAGATTGAGCTTACCGAGGGCGATGACGAGGACGACGAGGCTCCGATTGAGACCGCAAAGACAACTTTGCTGCCGCGTCGCCATGCAAAGCGCGGCCAGGTAACCGGCCAGCTTTCGATGGAAGACGACCCCGATAAGATTGACGAGTCCGAGCCGCCGTTTGCCGTGAATCCCGTCTCGGCCGCACCTCAGATTCCCGACTTCCTGAAGCATCCCAAGGTTGCCGATGCGCCTGCCACGAGTGCTATCGAATCGGCTGCGGCTCGTGATGGGGGAGTGGACGACGGCGCCGCAGATAACGAGGGCGAAGAAGAGGACGGCCTCAAGCTTCCGCCGCTCGAAATCCTGCATGCCAACCCGCAGTCGGCTTCCGCTGCGTCTTCGGACAAGGAGCTGGAGCAGACCGCTGAGTCACTGCAATCCACCTTGCTTGAGTTTGGCCGCAGTGCCCGCGTGGTCGGCTGGATCGCCGGCCCCACGGTGACGACCTTTAAGCTGCAGCCCGGTGAGGGCGAGCGTGTGAGCAAAATCTCGAGCCTCGAGGACGATATCGCGCTTTCGCTCGCTGCCCAGTCGGTGCGTATCTTTGCCCCGATCCCCGGCACCTCGCTCGTGGGCATCGAGATTCCCAACCGCAAGCGCCAGAACGTCAATCTGGGCGACGTGCTGCCCTATGTGAAGGGCGGTCCGCTCGAGCTCGCCATCGGCCGCGACGCCGAGGGCACGCCGGTTGTCGCCGACCTCGCCAAGATGCCTCACCTGTTGATCGCCGGTACGACCGGTTCTGGTAAGTCGGTGATGATCAATTCCATCATCACGACCTTGCTCATGCGCGCCCTTCCCGAGGACGTTCGCCTGATCATGGTCGACCCCAAGCGTGTCGAGCTTGCGGGCTATAACGGTCTGCCGCATCTCTATGTGCCCGTGGTGACCGAGCCCAAGCAGGCCGCGAGCGCTCTGCAATGGGCTGTGTCCGAGATGGAGCGTCGCCTGAAGGTCTTCGAGCGTCTCAACGTGCGTAAGATCTCGACCTACAACGAAAAGCAGGCTGCTGGCGAGTTTGAGCATTACGACAATCCGCCGCAAAAGATGCCCTACCTTGTCATTATCATTGACGAGCTCTCTGACCTGATGATGGTCGCCGGTAAGGATGTCGAGGCCTCGATCGTGCGTATTGCACAGCTGGGCCGTGCCGCCGGTATTCATCTTATCGTTGCCACGCAGCGCCCCAGCTCCAACGTGGTGACGGGCCTCATCAAGGCCAACATCACCAACCGCATCGCCTTTAACGTCGCCACGGGCATCGACTCGCGCGTCATCATCGACCAGATGGGCGCCGAGAAGCTCACCGGTTTGGGCGACATGTTGTTCTCCAAGGTCGACTGGGGCAAGCCCCGCCGTATCCAGGGCTGCTTTGTCTCGGATGATGAGATCAACGAGATTGTCGAGTTCGTCAAGTCGCAGAGTGAGCCAGACTACCACGAGGAGATCCTGTCTGCCGTGGCGCCCGCTTCCATGTCCATGGCGGGTGGCGGAGGCATTGTCCGCACCGGAGTAACCGAGCCGCAAGACGATGATCCACTCATTTGGGAAGCCGCCCATATTGTGGTGGAATCGCAGCTTGGCTCCACATCTGGCCTGCAACGTCGTCTGAAGGTTGGCTATGCGCGTGCCGGGCGTATTATGGACATGCTGGAAGAAAAGGGTGTCGTCGGCCCGCCCGACGGTTCCAAGCCGCGCGAGGTCCTTTTGGACGAGGAGGGGCTTGCCGCGCTGGAATCTGTCGACGCCGAGATGGCACGTGAAGATCGTGAGTTTGGAGGATTCTGATGGCTGCACGCTTTGGTGACATGCTGCTCGAGCAGCGTCGCCGAATGGGCCTTTCCATTCAGCAGGTCGCCAACACCATCAAAATCAGGCCGCAGATCATCGAGTTTTTCGAGACCGGTAACTTTGCTTCGATGCCGCCGCGCGGCTATGCGCAGGGCATGATTTCGAGCTATGCTCGTTTTTTGGGCCTCAATCCGCGCGAGGTCGTCAATGCCTACTTTGACGACCTGATGGCATACGAACGCGAGACGTCGCAGCAGGGCGGTCGTTTTCAGGACGCCGCCGGCTATGTCAATTCGCGTTCCTCTGTCGATAACGGGCGCTTCCTGATGGTTCAGGGTGGTCGCTCAACGCGTTATGGTCAGCGTCCGCAGCAGGCTGGCTATATTACCGAGACGGGTTCGGGCGAGGAGATTCGCTCACAGCGTGACCGGTTCCGCAGTACGCCGATGCCCGAGGACCGTGCACTTCCCGCTGCCCGCGGCGTGGCGCGTGACCCTCGTGCCGGCTACGGCGACGGCGGCTATTCCGATCGCGGTCACCGTGGTATCTCCACCGGACGTTCTCGCAGTGGCTATGCGGACGCCGATGCCACGCAGGTGACGCCGCGTCTTCGCTCTCAATCACAGCCGTATGGCCAGCGCTCTTCGGCTCCGCGTGCGGGCCAGCGTGGCTATCAAGGCTGCGGTGAACTTGCGCCCCGCTCGGGTCAGCGCAGCCTTCAGGGCCAGGGTGGCTATCGCGGCCGTTCCGACAGCAATCGTGGTCGTATGCCTCAGGGAGGCGGCCGCAGCAGTTCCAGTCGTGGACGCGGCGGTTCCCGTACTCCTCAAAACAACGGTCTCGATCCGCGTATCGTCTACGCCGGCATCGGTGCCGTGGCGTTGCTGCTGATCGTGCTCATCGTGGTACTTCTGCGCGGCTGCGCATCTTCGACGCCCGAGACCACGCCCGAGACGCCCACTGCTACCAAGACGACGCCCAAGAAGTCTTCTAAGAAGACCGAAACGGTCGACGAGGACGAAGACACCGATGAGGCGACGGATGAGTCGACCGATTCGGACGCCACCAAGACGACGGCTAAAAAGGAAGAAAACGAGGTAACGAAGGTCAAGGTCTCCGTTGCCAAGGGAAAGACCGCCTGGATTGAGGTCAAGGTCGATGGCAAGTCGGTCTATGGCGCCCAGGCGACTGGCCCCTTTGAGCAGGAGTACACGCCTGAGTCCTCGATCGAGATCACCACGTCCAAGCCTTCCGATGTCACCGTTACCAAGAACGGCGAAAAGGTCCGTTACGATACCAAGACCTCGGGCGTGGCGCGTGTGACGATCACCGTTCCCAAGAAGGAGACGACTGGTTCCGAGAATGGTGAAAGTTCTGATGGTACCGACACCACCGATGGTGCCGACACCACCGACGGCACCGATGCCCAGTCCACGGATGGCGCCGATACCGCAACTGACGGCCAGACGCCCACCGATTCTACCGACTATTCGTACGATAGCTACTAAGCCGCTCGTACGCGAAAGGAAACATCATGGCTAAAGATTCCAGCTTCGACGTCGTGTCCGAGGTCAACATGCAAGAGGTCGACAACGCCTTCCAGCAAACCACGCGTGAGATTTCCCAGCGCTATGACCTGAAGGATTCCGGCGCCACGATCGAGCTTTCGAAGGGCGACAAGCTCTTTACGATCAACGCCCCGGCCGACTTTGTCTCCAAGCAGATTATCGACGTGCTGAGCTCCAAGCTCATCAAGCGCGGCATCGACCTCAAGGCTGTCTCGTGGGATGCTCCGCAGGCGGCATCGGGCGGCACCGTGCGCGTGCTCGGCCATATCGTCGAGGGTATCGACCAGACGACCGCCAAGAAGATCAACAAGGACATCAAGGACCAAAAGCTCAAGGTCAAGGTGACTATCGAGGCCGACAAGCTGCGTGTTTCCTCTGCTTCGAAGGACGCGTTGCAGACCGTGATCCAGTTCCTGCGCGACCAGGACTACGGCCAGCCGCTGCAGTTCACCAACTACCGCTAATATCATTCGAAAGGACTGCTCTCCAACATGGATACACCGTTGGGCTCCGTGCTCTACATCACCCTCGGGTGCGCTAAGAACGAGGTTGACACCGACCGCATGCGTTCTCTTTTGACCGCCGCGGGCTACGAGGAGGCATTCGACTCACAGGATGCCGATATCGCCATCGTCAATACATGCTCGTTCCTCGCCTCCGCAACGTCCGAGAGCATCGAGACCACGCTCGAGCTCGCCAACGAGGTTCAGGACGGCGTTCGTTCTTGTCCCATCGTCATGTGCGGCTGTGTGCCGTCGCGCTATGGCGACGACCTGCCTGACGAGCTGCCCGAGGTCGCTGCCTTTGTGAAGGCCGACGAGGAGGACGGCATCGTGGCGGTCATCGATGGCGTGCTGGGTGTCGAGCGTGAGATCGCTGCCTATATTCCGCAAGTAAAGCGCACTGTCGAGGGCGCTGTTGCTTACGTCAAGATTTCCGATGGCTGCAACCGCTTCTGCAGCTTCTGCATGATCCCCTATATTCGCGGTCGCTATCATTCGCGCAATGCCGAGAGCATTATCTCCGAGGTACGCGACCTGGTTGCCGGCGGTGTGCGCGAGATCGTGCTGATTGGCCAGGACACGGGTATTTGGGGCACCGACTTTGCCGACGAAGACGTCACCGATGGCTCGCCGCGCAATCTGGCGCAGCTGCTGCATGCCGTCGCCGAGGCCGTGCGCCCGCACAACGTCTGGGTCCGCGTGCTCTATCTGCAGCCCGAGGGCATGACCGACGAGCTTATCGATACGATTCGCGATACGCCCGAGGTGCTGCCTTATATCGATATCCCCGTGCAGCACTGCGACGCGCGCATCCTCAAGGCTATGCGCCGTTCTGGTTCGCGCCAGGAGCTCGAGGACCTGTTCCGCGATCTGCGTGAGCGTATCCCCGGCATCGTGATCCGTTCCACGGCCATGGTCGGCTTCCCGACCGAGACCGACGACGAGTTCCGCGACCTTATCGACTTTATGGACACCGTCGGCTTTGACTACACGAGCGTCTTTGCCTACTCGCAGGAGGAGGGCAGCCTGGCCGCCAAGATGGAGGGTCAGGTCGATGAGGAGGTCAAGCTCGAGCGCGCCCAGGAGGCCATGGACCTGGCCGAGTCGCTCGGTTTTGCCGCCACCGCCGCACATGTGGGCGAGCGCGCCCAGGTGATCGTCGACGGCATCGAGGAGACCGAGGACGGCGCCGAGCTGATCGGCCATGCTTGGTTCCAGGCGCCCGATTCCGATGGCGCGGTGCACTTGGACGCCAGCGAGGCGTCCGTGGGCGATATTCTGACGGTCGAGTTTACCGATAGCTTCTGCTATGAGCTTATCGGCCATGTTGTGGAGTAGGAGAGCATCGTGGCAAACGAGAGCAATAAGGAACTGACGAGTGTTTGGACGCCCGCCAACATCGTGACGTGCGTTCGCATCGTCTTTATCCCGGTGTTCATGATCGTGTCGGCGCTTTCTCACACGAGTGTTGCCGGTACAGATTGGAGCACCTTCGACGGCCCGCTCGCCGCCGCTGCCTTCATTCTGTATGTTATCCTGTCGTGCACCGATAAGGTCGACGGTTATCTGGCGCGCTCGCGCAACGAGATTACCGATTTCGGTAAGTTCTTGGACCCCATCGCCGATAAGCTGCTGGTGTTCTCGGCTCTGCTGCTGTTCTTGGATTTTGGCGCTGTGACCGTGTGGTCCGTGTTCATTATCCTGTTCCGTGAGCTTCTGGTGAGCGCCCTTCGCATGGTCGCGAGTGCCGCCGGCGTGGTCGTTGCCGCCGATAAGCTTGGCAAGTACAAGACGGCGACTACGATGGTCTCCATCTGCGGTTACCTGTGCGTCTTTGCGATGGCCGGCTTGCACCTTGGCCCGCTGGCGCTGACGCTCGGCATCTACTCGGTGTCGCGCTTCCTGTACGCCGTTGCCGTTGTCCTGACCGTTATCTCGGGCGCCCAGTACTTCTGGAACTGCCGCAAGATCGTCTTTTCGGTCTAGGTCCTGGTGGGTATGACGGACTCTTTTGAGCAGATTTCCGCACATAACGAGGAGCTGGCGCGTCATATTGTCGAGCGCGCGAGCGCTCGGGGCGTGACGGTTTCGACGGCTGAGTCGCTGACGGCAGGTATGATCGCCTCGACGATTGCCGATATCCCGGGCGCCTCGGCGGTGCTGCGTGGCGGTGCGGTGACCTACTGCGATGAGATCAAGCATCGCGTTTTGGGCGTTGATCAGGAGACGCTCGACCGCTATACCGCGGTGTCGCATCAGACCGCGCGCGAGATGGCGGCGGGTTCGCTGGAGCTGTACCAGAGCGATATTGCAGTGAGCGCAACGGGTTATGCCGGCCCCGGCGGCGGCACTGAGGACGATCCGGCTGGCACTTTCTATATTGGCTGGGCGTATCGCGCGGCTGATGGGGAAGTGCCGGTCGTGGACTCTGTGCGCTGCCACTATGAGGGCGACCGTTCGTGTGTTCGTGCCCATGCGGTCGCGGAGGCATTGGGACGCATTGTCCTTGTGCTTAACTCTATGGAATAGACGTGTTTTAAGGGGCCTTCGGGCCCCTTAATTGTGGAGATGGGGACCCCTGACGAATTTAGCGTTTGCGCTGGTCATAGGTGTATTTTTGCCTTTCTTGTTCTTATTTGCCCCTTTGTGGTCAAGCATTTGGTCAGTGTTTGGTCGGCGTTTGGTTGGGTTTTGGAAAGACTGCCTGCATATGATTGGCCTGAACGGTTGA
Organism: Collinsella sp. AF19-1LB; assembly: GCF_003459655.1. Taxonomy (NCBI): domain Bacteria; kingdom Bacillati; phylum Actinomycetota; class Coriobacteriia; order Coriobacteriales; family Coriobacteriaceae; genus Collinsella; species Collinsella sp. AF19-1LB. The sequence goes on along the minus strand of NZ_QRWO01000008.1, from coordinate 16,320 downwards.
CCACGAACAGCCGTTCGTTTATTATCGATGCAGGTTGTTAAGAGGAGGGCTATTCATGGCCAAGAATTCAGGTCCCGTACGTACCGTTCATGCTCGCACGACGGGTAAAGAGCGCGATGAGATGATCGCCACCACCAAGGCCGAGATCGAGAAGAAGTTCGGTCAAGGCTCCATCATGAGGTATGGTGACGGCGGCCCCGAGCTTGAGGTTGAGGCCATCCCCACGGGCGCTCTGGCACTCGATGCCGCTCTGGGTATCGGCGGTGTGCCGCGCGGCCGTATCGTCGAGATTTACGGTCCTGAGTCCTCCGGTAAGACGACGCTTTCGCTCGAGATCCTGGCCGAAGCCCAGGCAATGGGTGGCGTGGTGGCATTTATCGATGCCGAGCACGCGCTCGATCCCACGTATGCCGCGCGCATTGGCGTGGATATCGACGAGGTACTGATTTCCCAGCCTGATACGGGTGAGCAGGCGCTCGAGATTGTTGACATGCTCGTGCGTTCCGGCGCCATCGATGCCATCGTCGTCGACTCCGTCGCCGCGCTGACCCCGCGTGCCGAGATCGAGGGAGAGATCGGCGATACCACGGTCGGATTGCAAGCTCGTCTGATGAGTCAGGCCCTCCGCAAGCTCGCCGGCTCGCTGTCCAAGTCCAACACGACATGCATCTTCATTAACCAGCTGCGAGAGAAGATCGGCGTCATGTTCGGCAACCCCGAGACCACGACGGGCGGCCGCGCCCTTAAGTTCTTCTCTTCGGTGCGTATCGACATTCGCCGCATCGACAGCATTAAGCTTAAGGATGAAGTTATCGGTAACCGCGTGCGCGCCAAGGTCGTTAAGAACAAGGTGGCAGCTCCGTTCCGTTCTGCTGAGTTCGACATCATGTACGGTACGGGCATCTCTAAGGAGGGCTCGATTCTGGACATGGCTGTCGAGTGCGGCATTTGCAAGAAGATGGGCTCCTGGTTTGCCTATGGCGAGGACAAGCTCGGCAACGGTCGCGAGGCCGCCAAGGCGTTCCTGCGCGAACACCCTGATTGCGCCGACGAGATTGAGCATAAGGTCCGCCTTGCCTGCGGGCTTGAGTTTGACGACGATGCTCCATCCGAGGTCGAGCTGACCGATCAGCCTGCGCCTGAGGAGTTTGACGAGCTTTACGCCATCGATGGTTCCGCCATGCTCGATGATGACGACGAGTAGCGGTTACGCTCATGTCGTATACGGTGACCGAGGCCACGGTCGTCTTTCCCGATAAGAAGGCGGCCTCCTCGTTCTCGAGCGGGTATGCGTCCAAAAAGCCTTGCGCACATATCGATTGTGAGCTTGAGGGCGGTTTTGAGCGGTCCATTTGGATTCCCGTGCGGGTCGCGCGCCTGTATGTCAAAAACCGCCCCGATCTTCCCTGTGATTGGGACAACTTTCGTGAGGCGGTGCAGCTCGTCGAGCGTAAATGTGCACTTACCATGGTGACCGAGATGTTATCGCGCCGCGACCATGCGACGGGCGAGGTCCGTGACAAGCTGGCTCGCTACGGCTTTCACCAGACCGCGATCGATTTCGCCGTCGAGCGCGCCACCGAGTATCGCTTTTTAGACGAGAACCGCTTTTGCTCGTACTTTATCGAGGAGCGCAAGCGGCGCGGTTGGGGACAGCGCAAAATCGAGACCGAGCTCAAGCGCCGTCATGTCGTGCTCGATGACATTCCCGGTTATCCCGAGGATTATTTTGCCGTCGAAGACGATTTGGCGCGTGCGTCAGCCCTGCTCGCCAAGCGGCGTGTTCCAGAGACGCGCGGATTCGAAAAACTGGTTCGGTTTTTGATGGGCAAGGGCTTCTCGTATCATATCGCCGCCGATGCCGTTAAGGCACGTCTCGATGCCGAACGCGAGGAATGTGCGGTTTAGGCGTATGCGTTTTGTGGCCCTGCCGCTCACCGTGTTTTAGCCGCCGTGTTGGGGGCATTTATTTGACAGTTGTTGTGGTTCAACGTACGATAAACAGCGTCATTTGCTTTGTGATATGTGCTCATCTGTGATGAGTTTGTTTATATGTTTATCTGTATCCGACCCGCATAAGCTGCGCCCATATTACTCAAATGTCGCGAGCCGTTCGTAAGGACGGTTCGCTTTGTTGTGTAACGAATCCATAAAAAGGAGTGAGCATGCCTATCATCGCAGCGCTCGTTGGCATCGTTTTGGGTGCCATCGCCGCCATTGCCTACATGCGCACCGCCAAGCAGGGTAGTCTTCACGAGGCCGACGAAAAAATCCAGTCGGCACACGCACAGGCTGAGTCCCTGATCGGTGATGCTAAGCGTCAGGCCGAGACCCTCAAAAAAGAGGCTCTGCTCGAGGCTAAAGAGGAGATCATCAAGAACAAGCAGGCCGCCGAGGCCGAGGACAAGCAGCGTAAGAACGAGATTCGTACGCTCGAGAACCGCGTGATGCAGCGCGAGGAATCCCTTGATCGCCGCAACGACGCTCTCGACAAGCGCGAGCATCAGCTGTCCAGCCAGGCCGGTCAGGTCGAGAAGCGCTCCCGTGAGCTCGAGGAGCTCTGTGCAAAGCAGACTTCCGAGCTCGAGCGTATCGCCGACCTTACCCGCGAGGACGCCCACAAGGAGCTCCTCGATAAGGTTCGCGGCGAGGTCACCCACGAGGCCGCCACGATCATTCGCGAGTCCGAGCAGCAGGTTCGCGCCGAGTGCCACAAGACCGCCCAGGAGATTCTGTCTCTGGCGATTCAGCGCTGCGCTGCCGACCACACTGCCGAGGTCACCGTTACCTCCGTGCACATTCCCTCTGATGACCTCAAGGGCCGTATCATCGGTCGCGAGGGTCGCAACATCCGGACCTTCGAGCAGGTTTCCGGCGTCAACCTCGTGATCGATGACACGCCCGAGACAGTCGTTCTTTCGAGCTTCGACCCGGTCCGTCGTGAGACCGCCCGTGTCGCCCTCGAGAACCTCATCGCCGACGGCCGCATTCACCCTGCCCGTATCGAGGAGATGTATCACAAGGCCGCCGACCTGGTTCAGCAGCGCGTGCGCGAGGCTGGCGAGCAGGCTGCCTTCGATACCGGCATCCACGATCTGCACCCCGAGATCGTCAAGACCCTTGGTGCCCTGCGCTACCGTACCTCGTTTGGTCAGAACGTGCTTCAGCATTCCCTCGAGGTCTCTGATCTGTGCGGCGTGATGGCTTCCGAGCTTGGCCTGGACGTTGTGACCGCCAAGCGCGCCGGCCTGCTTCATGACCTGGGCAAGGCAATCGACCACGACGTCGAGGGCCCGCATGCCGTCATCGGCGCCGAGCTTGCCCGCCGTTATGGCGAGAAGCCCGTTATCGTCCACGCTATTGAGGCTCACCATGCCGATGTCGACCCCAACACGGTACTCGATGTCCTGGTGCAGGCCGCTGATGCTGTCTCTGCCTCTCGCCCCGGTGCCCGTCGCGAGTCTGCCGAGAACTACATCAAGCGTCTTGAGAAGCTCGAGGAGATCGCCAACTCCCATGACGGCGTCGAACGTACCTATGCCATGCAGGCCGGTCGCGAGGTCCACGTCATGGTCCAGCCGGACAAGATTTCCGATGCCCAGTCCACGGTTCTGGCTCACGATATCGCCCATCAGATCGAGGAAGAGATGGAGTATCCCGGTCAGGTGCGCGTTGTCGTGATTCGCGAGAGCCGCGCTGTCGATATCGCTAAATAACATGAGCGACGCGAACGAGCTCATCTCATTTATCGCGTCGATGTCGGGGGAGGGCAACCTTCGCGTCGAGGAGAACCTTGGCGAGGGGTATGTCCGCCTCCGCGTTTCGGAGGCCGAGCGGCGCCAGGCTAAGCACGACATTCAGCATGTCGAGGACATCGTCATCGAAATGCTCCGTAATGCTCGCGATGCCGGCGCCGACAAGGTCTATCTCGCCACGACCAAGGAAGATGGCGTCCGCACGCTTGTCTTTCTGGATAACGGTTCGGGCGTTCCGCAGGATATGCAAGAGCGAATCTTTGATGCCCGCGTTACCTCCAAGCTCGAGAGCATGAAGATGGACCGTTGGGGCGTTCACGGTCGTGGCATGGCATTGTTTTCGATTAAGCAGAACACCGACGAGGCCCGTGTGGTCACGTCCGGCGTCGATCTTGGTTCAGCCTTCAAGGTGAGCGTTGCGGCCGACCGCCTCAGTGAGCGTGCCGATCAGTCCAGCTGGCCCCAGGCCGTCAAGGATGAGGACGGACGTTATGTCTGCGCTCGCGGTCCACATAATATTATTCGCGCTGCTTGTGAGTTTGCGCTCGAGGAGTTGCGTGGTTGCGATGTCTATCTTGGTTCTCCGTCTGAGATTGCCGCGACCCTTTATGCTCAGGCGTCAAGTCGGCTCGATACGTCTCGTCTCCTGTTCATTGATGACGAGAGCGAGCTTCCGGTTGTCGATCGTTTAGGCCTTGCTTCTGATGCCGAGGACTTTATCCGTATTTGTTCGGGTTTGGGTCTTGAGATGTCCGAGCGCACGGCCCATCGCATTTTGGCAGGGCAGATTAAGCCCGTTCGCGGTGTGACCGCGCGTCTGCTGCGCGAGCGTGATTCGTCCTCGCATGCGCCGGCTCCTGTCGATCTCGCGAAGGATCGTCGCGGGCTACGTATTGCCAAGGATGACATGGCACAGTTTTCGCGCGCTGTGGAACGCGACTTTAATGACCTTGCCGCCCGGTACTATCTCAACCTTTGCGGCGACCCAAAGATCCGTGTTTCGCGTGATCGAATCACCGTGACCTTTGATCTTGCCAAAGAGGAATAGTGCCTTTACCGAGTCCACTCGGTACGATACAGTTATTGCAGTTAAAACGTACTTTTAAATGCAGGAGTTTCTTCATGGATTGCCTGAAGGTATCAAGCAAATCATCGCCCGCGTCCGTTGCCGGCGCCATCGCCGGCATGGTCAAGGATGGTGTACCCGTCAACATCCAGTGTGTCGGCGCCGGTGCCGTCAACCAGGCCATTAAGGCCGTTGCTATCGCGCGCGGTTTTTTGATTCCAACCGGTTTTGATATTTCCTGCGCGCCCGTGTTCTCCGACATCCTCATTAACGGGGAGTCGCGCACGGCCATCCGCCTTTCTATCTACGTTCACCAGATCAATCGAGCTGCTATGGATAACGTCGTCATGGATGATGTTAAGCCTGTGGCATAGCTTCTGCTTGCCTCGTTTCGCTCCCCATCGTTAGGACTTATGCACATGGACCAGCGTTCCGTACGCGATATTCTTGCCGGTAAAACCTACTTTATCCGCACCTTTGGCTGCCAGATGAATCAGCACGACTCCGAGCGTGTGAGCGGTCTGCTTGATTCGTATGGCTGCCTCATGGCGCTCGATCCCGCGCATGCCGATATCGTTGTCTTCATGACGTGCTGCGTGCGCGAGGCCGCCGATACTCGCCTGTACGGTCAGTGCAATTCCTGCAAAAGCCTGCCGCCTTCGCCTTCGGGCAAGCGCGTGGTTGCCGTTGGCGGTTGCATCGCGCAGCGCGATGGCGAGGGCCTGCTCACCAACGTCGATAACGTCAATGTCATCTTTGGCACGCATTCCATCGCGCATGTGGCCGAGCTCATTGCCGAGGCGTTCCTTGATGGCAAGCGTCATATCCGTACCAATGAGCATGAGGATACGGATGCCATGAGCATGCCGTGGCATCGCGAGACTCAGTATCACGCCTGGGTGCCCATCATGACGGGCTGCAATAATTTCTGCACCTATTGCATCGTGCCGTACGTGCGTGGTCGCGAAAAGAGCCGCCCCTTCGAGGAGATTGTCGACGAGGTGAACGGTTTGGTGCGCCAGGGCGTGCGTGAGATTACGCTGCTGGGCCAAAACGTTAACTCATATGGTCGCGATCTGTTTGGCAAGCCGCGTTTTGCCGATCTGCTGCGTGCCGTGGGCGATACGGGCGTGGAGCGCATCTTCTTTACGTCTTCGCATCCCAAGGACCTGTTGCCCGAGACCATCGACGCCATGGCCGAGACGCCTGCCGTTATGCCGCAGCTGCATTTGGCCGTCCAGTCAGGTTCGACGCGGATCCTCAAAGAGATGAATCGCCGTTATACACGCGAGGACTATCTGGGCCTTGTCGATCGCATTCGCAACCGCATGCCCGATATCGCGCTCTCGACCGACATTATCGTTGGCTTCCCGGGTGAGACTGAAGAAGACTTTGAGCAGACGCTCTCACTTGCCGAGACGGTCCGCTATGCTCAGGCCTATACCTTCATCTATTCCAAGCGCGCCGGTACCCCGGCCGCCGAGATTGACGATCCTACGCCGCATGAGGTTATTCTCGAGCGTTTCAACCGTCTGGTTAAGGTTATCGAGACCACGGCACACGAGTATAACCAGGGTGAGCTTCATACTGTGGTTCCGGCGCTCATTGAGGGAACGAGTAAAAAGAACGACGCGGTCCTGCTGGGCAAGAGTCCCAAGAATCAGACCGTGCATGCGCCTATCCCCGAGGGTTACAGCATCGATCAGCTTGTTGGTAAGATCGTTGATGTTGACGTTGACGTTGCCAAGACCTGGTATTTGTCCGGCTCCGTTGTGGGCGAGCCGCGCTAATGGTTTCTCCCGGGGCAGGTCTTTCCGCCGTTGCGATCGTCGGTCCGACGGCGGTTGGTAAGAGTGATGTTGCCGACCGTTTGGCAGCTCGTCTTTCGTCCGAAGTGCTGTCGTGCGATGCGATGCAAATCTATCGCGGCATGGACATCGGTACCGCAAAGATGGTGCCCGATGAGTGCACGGCGCCGCTGCGTCTCGTCGACATTGTAGAGCCGGGTGTGGCATATTCTGCTGCGCTTTATCAGGCCGACGCTCGCGCGCATGTTGAACGTCTCCTTGGTTCGGGTTGCCTGCCGGTTTTTTGCGGAGGTACGGGGCTGTATCTCAAGGCCGCCCTCGATGAGATGGACTTTCCCTCGGGTGAACTTGAGGACGATCGTCGTGCGGGCTATCAGGAGCTTGCCGAGCGTATTGGCGAGGAAGAACTGCATGCCTTGCTTGCCGAGCGCGATCCAGAATCGGCTGCTGTTATTCATCCCCATAACGTGCGCCGTGTGATTCGTGCGCTCGAGATGCATGATGATGGCGTCTCCTATGCGCAGCAAAAGTCGCAGTTTAGTGTTCCGCACGAGCATTATCATGCCCTATGGTTTGGTCTGACGCGTAATCGCGAGGTGCTCTACGAGCGCATTAACCAGCGCGTCGATCTGATGTTTGAGCAGGGTCTTGTCGATGAGGTCCGCGGTCTTATGGGCCAGGGGCTGGGAGATGCCCTGACGTCGATGCAGGCAATTGGCTATAAAGAGATCATTGATGCTTTCAATGGCGTGATGAGCATGGATGAGGCTCGCGAACTCATTAAGATGCGTTCGCGTCGTTATGCCAAGCGTCAGCTTTCGTGGTTTAAGCGCGATGACCGTATCGTGTGGTTTGATATGGATGAATGTACGATCGATGAGGTCGTTGAGGATATCCTGCATCGTATTGAGGCTGCCTAATGGCCCGTTTCCCCCTTGTTCCCACGGCACCCGAGCCCGAGCGTGCCATTTTAGTTGGTGTTGAGTGGCGCGACAATGCATGGCCGCTCGATCGCTCGCTTGATGAGCTGGAGCGTCTTGCCCACACAGCTGGTGCTCAGTGCGTGGCACGCTTGTCGCAGCGTTTGGTAAAGCCGTATCCTAAATCGTTTATCGGTTCCGGCAAGGTAGAAGAGCTGTGCGGCCTGGTGCATCGCATGGATGCCGATGTCGTTATTTTTGACGACGACCTGACGCCCTCGCAGCAATCCTATTTGGAGAAAGCTGTGGGCGAGCCGGTAAAGATTATCGATCGTACAGCACTGATCCTGGATATCTTTGGCCTGCATGCTCAGACGCGTGAGGGACGCCTGCAGGTACAGCTGGCACAGCTTCAATATTTGTTGCCTCGCCTGCGTGGCATGTGGAGCCATCTCGCCAAGGAGCAGACGCGCGGCGGCATCGGCTCACGTTTTGGTCAGGGCGAAAGTCAGCTCGAGGTCGACCGTCGCCTTATTCGTAATAAGATCGCTGCGCTTCGTCGTGAGCTCAAGCAGGTTGAACAGCGTCGCGATGTTCAATCCAAGAGTCGCATTGAGTCACCGGCGTTTCGCGTCGCGTTGGCCGGTTATACCAATGCCGGTAAATCGACGTTGCTCAATCGTCTGACCGGCTCTACGGTACTTTCGCAGGACAAGCTGTTTGCTACGCTCGACCCGACGACGCGTTCGTATCGTCTGCCCGGCGGTCGCGGCATGACGATTACCGATACCGTCGGCTTTATTCAAAAGCTGCCGCATGGTCTGGTCGATGCCTTTAAATCGACGCTGTCCGAGGTTTTGGGTGCCGATCTAATTCTCAAAGTCGTAGATGCGTCTGACGAGGACTATGAGCGGCAGCTGGAGGCTGTCGACCGCGTGCTTGATGAGATCGGCGCCGGAGAGCGTTTAACGCTGACCGTATTCAATAAAATCGATCTTCTCGATAGCGTCGATCGATTGAGTTTCCGTCGTCGCTATCCGGAGGCCGTTCTGTTCTCGGCCCAAACGGGCGAGGGGCTCGACGATCTCGTCGACCGGATTGCTCGCGAGGCAGCTGCCACCGATGTGTTGCTCTCCGCTGATATCCCGTATCGCGAGGGCGCTCTCATCACGCTGGTGCATGAGCAGGGAACCCTTCTGCATGAGGAATATCTCGAGGACGGCGTTCGCATTGTGGCGAAGTTGCCGGCTCGTATTGCACCGCGGCTCGAGCGCTATCGTACGGAATAAACGATTTCTAGCACGCCTAGAATGACTGGCTGATGGAGCAGGTAGAACGGTAAGGCATGCCGACCCAGGACTGCGAGCGCCGGGATAGGATTGGCGTATGCCCATGCTGGCGCTTCGAGACTTGATGCTTGTGCTGCCTGGGCAGCAAAAAAGCCGGTAAGGTACATAAAGACAAACGGTATGAGCGGATAGTAATCTCCCGAAACAAAACCCGGGCCTGGGAATCCAAGCCATGCCAGGTAGGGGAGTGGGTAGACCGCCTTTGGAATGCCCCAGGTTAGGGCAAAAAGAACAAGGCACGCTGCGATGCCCCATGAGCCCGGTAATTTTTGGAGTAACGGACGGGTGAACGCAACCACCGCGGTGCACACCGCCATGCAATAAATGATGCCAAAGTTCACTGAATCGTCGACCGATACGAGCGTTGTTGCGATCCAGACGACCAAAGCTGCGGCAGCGTACTTAGCCGCTCGTTTGGCATTGTTGCGTGAGAGCGTGCACATCCAACCCGCGATAAACAAAAATACCCAGCTGATGCTGGCTCGCCAGACGTCTTGAAAGACAGTCTGGGTAAACCAAGGCATATCCCAGCCGTACAGGTAGGCGAGATCATAGCAAGCGTGAAAACCTGCCATAGAAATCATCGTAAACCCGCGGACGGTATCAAAGATGGTTATGCGTTTTTGCATTACGAGAACCGGCGCATCAAGCCGACGACTTTGCCCAGGATAACGGGATTCGTTGCATAGATAGGTTCCATAGTGTCGTTCTCGGGCTGCAAGCGCACACGCCCCTGCTCCTTGTAGAACGTCTTGACGGTCGCCGAACCATCAATCATGGCCACGACAATTTCGCCATTCATGGCACTCTTTTGTTCACGGACGATGATGTAATCGCCATTGAAGATGCCGACATTGATCATTGAGCTCCCATGCACCTCAAGGATAAAGGAACCCTGATCAGTGACGATTTCGGTCGGGATAGTAAACGTGTCTTCGATATTCTGCTCTGCCAGAATGGGAATCCCAGCCGCGACGCGACCAACGAGCGGTAGCGAGACCGTTCCGCGAGGTGCGGTGGGCTCGTCAGATTTGGAAATTGAGACAGAGGAACCATCCTCGTTAAAGAGTTCCAGGGCGCGCGGTTTGGTGGCATCGCGCTTGAGTAGCCCGCGCGCCTCCAGGGCAGAGAGATGGGCGTGCACGGTGCTGGGGGAGGAAAGGCCCACGGCAGAAGCCATCTCGCGCACGCTGGGCGGATAACCCTTCTCCTGCTGATATTCCTTGATGAAGTCGTAAATTTGCTGCTGACGCTTGGTAATTTTGCGAGCCATCAGGGCATCCTCTCTACCCATGTCAAACAAATGTTCGAATTTTGCTTGACAGGAACAACTGTTCGAAGATAATAATAACCGAACATTCGTTCTCGCGCTAGACATTTTTGTCCGCGCGGCTTGATAAAACTGTTCTCAGCAAAACACGCGAGAGGAGAACATGATGAACGTAACGAATATGGTCCAGGGAAACCTCGCCCTTAAGCTCGAGACGCCTGCAGAACCCACTTTTACGGTTGTTCAGGGTGGCCGCTCCGGCTTTCAGCCTTTGACCGTAAAGCCTGCGCGCAATCAGCAGGCTGTAGTCGCGCCGGCCCGCGTTGCCCTGAAGGTTCCGACGATTGTCGCCGTCGCCGTTGCGCTTACGCTCTTCTTTGTCCTCGCTATGTCGGTCTTTAGCGCTCGTCACGCCGCGTATGCCGAGTCCGTTTCCAACATTACCTACGAGACCATTCGCGTTCAGCCTGGCGATTCTCTTTGGTCGCTTGCCGAAGAATATCCAATCGAAGGCCTTTCCACGCAAGAGACTTCCGACATGATCCGTAGCGTCAATCATCTGGAGCATGGTTCGCTCGCCGCCGGTGCGCATCTTAAGGTTCCTGCTCGTTCGTAATCATTATCGCGCTGCGCATGGTACCCTTGTTATCGTTTAAGAGGAGGTACCATGCGCTGTCCCAAATGCGGCAAGGCACATACCCGCGTCGTTGATTCCCGTATGCAGGAGTCAAATAACACCATTAAGCGCCGTCGCGAATGTTGCTCGTGTAACTACCGCTTTACAACGTTTGAGCGATGCGAGGACCCTATCGAGGTCATTAAGTCAGATGGAACTAAGCAGCGGTTCGATCGCAATAAGCTTCTTGTCGGCTTGATGCGCGCCACCATCAAGCGCGATATCGACACTAAGAAGCTCAATGAGATTATCGATGACATCGAGGTCGAGCTTCGCTCTCGCACGCTGACGGCCGTCACGTCCCATGAGTTGGGTGACATGGTGCTCAAGCGCTTGGCCAAGATCGACAAGGTTGCGTACATCCGTTTTGCCTCGGTCTACCGCGATTTCAAAGACGTCGATGAATTTCTGCAAGAGCTCGACAAGCTAAGGTGATTCCATGTCCAACATTACCGTCAACATAAAGCGTCTCGACCCCACCCTCGAGCTTCCCAAATACGCCCATCCCACCGATGCCGGCTTGGATCTACGCTCCAACGAAGACTGCGTCCTGAAGCCCTTCGAACGCCGTCTGGTCTCTACGGGGCTGGCCATCGCCCTGCCCGATGGCTACGCCGGCTTCGTCCAGCCCCGCAGCGGCTTGGCCATCAAGCAGGGCCTGTCTATAGTCAATACGCCGGGCCTCATCGACGCCCACTACCGAGGAGAACTCAAGGTTATCCTCATCAACCTGGATCCCTCCAATAACATTCAAATCAATAAAGGCGACCGCATAGCCCAACTCGTCATCCAAGAAGTCCCCACGGTCAATCTCATAGAAGTAGAAGAACTAGACGAAACCGACCGAGGCAAAGGAGGCTTCGGCTCCAGCGGCATCGCCTAGGGCGCCCGTATCCCTCCCGCCCGGGGCTTACCTATATCATTCCATGCTCAAACATTCTCGCGTCGCTTCGCTCGCTGCGAAACTGCGCGTGGAACGATATAGGTAAGCCCCGGGCGGGCGGCTACTCGCTTGAAACAATATTTACTTTTCTAGTAAGTCGATGCGATGAAGGGACGCCTCCTTTGTCGCATCGACTTACTGTATTTATATTTTCTGGTTCCCCTTTGCAGATTCTACTGGTGGGGAATCTGGTATAGCCGCTGGTACGTTAACGCAGCTTACCTGCGGGAGGCCCCTATATATCGTCCCGCGCGCAGTTTCGCAGCGAAGCGAGAATGTTTGAGCACGGGATGATATATAGGGGCCTCCCGCAGGCAAGCGGAAATTAAGACGCTAGCGGATGTGCGCGGGTTTTCCGCCCCAGTAGAAGCGGCAGAAGGCTCGTTTGCGCTTTTGGGGTTTGCCTACGAGCTCCATGGTTGCGATGGCTATGTCTTCGGCTGCGTGGGGGCGGCGTAGTACTTCGCCGTTGATGAGCAGTGCCTTGAGCGACTCAGGATGATCGTGGAGATGTCGCAACGTCACGATGAGCTCTCGTGCGGTGGTGACATGCATGCTGGCGCCCATGCCGGTGAGCATGGTGGTGTTGGCCTTTTCCTGGCCATAGGACTTGCCCAACAGGATCATCGGCAGGTGTGCGCACAGGCATTCGGTGACGGTGAGTCCGCCCGATTTGAGAATTGCCAGGTCGCAGCCGAGCATAAGCGCTGCCATATCATCGACATAGTCCAGAACCGTGACGTTTTCGAGCTTCATGGCGTCGAAGAGCGTTTTGAGGCGGGTGGCATATTCGGTGTCTTTGCCCGGCAAAAAGACAAAGTGCATGTCTTCGAAGCTGCGTAGGAAGGGGAGGGTGCGGTCCATCTCCGCGCGAAAGCGAACGTACGGTTGAGGCAAGCTGGCACCGGCCATTACCAGCACGACGGTCTTGTCGGTGGGGAGGTTGAACTTAGCTAGCTCTTCCTCGCGATCGTAATCCGTGTCGAATCCGGTGCGAATAGGAATGCCGGTAATGCGAATCTTTGTCTCGAGCACCTTGCGCGGACGCAGCGTTTCGGCCATAAATTCGTTGGCAACACAGAATAAATCGGTGTCCTTGTGGGGCCACCATCCCTCGACTTCGTAGTCGGTCGGTACGCAGATGACCGGATAATCGATACCCGTAATTACGCGGGCGCCCACGGCAACATTGGCTGCTGTGATGTGCGTTGCAACCACGGCTATGGGCCTGCGGCTACGAATATATTCGTTGAAGGCGGGGAACATAATTCGCGACCATGCCGTTCCGCCACCCCAGAGAAGATGTCCCGTAAGCGTATATCGCCAGGTCAGGTCGTAAATGGGGCGCGTGGCTCCCGTAAAAGAAGCCGCGGTCTTATTGCCGTCGAATTTAATACGTCCAAAATCAAGGATATCGAGCACTTCAATCTCAATATCCTCGGGGATGCCATTGGTGCCGCGGATGAGGTCGAATGCCTGCGCTATCGCATTTGCGGCGGCCTTGTGGCCCGAGCCAACGGAGGCGTGCACGATGGTCACGAGAGGTTTTTGCTGAGCCAGGAGCGTGGTTTGCTCCGATTGGGGAGTGCTGTGCGTGAGCAGGGGAGCGTCGTCACTCGTCTGCGCCTGGTCCATCGATAACTCCCCTTCAGCTTTGTAATACGGATTTATCATTGTAGTGCATGAGTGTCACGTTCACGTAAATTTGGGTACGAGCGCAAAGAACGACAACGTTTCGACGAAAGGACGCTTCATGACTACCGATAAGCCGATCGATGTTGCGATTATCGGTGGCGGCCCCGCGGGCTATGCTGCCGCCATTTATGCTGCGCGTGCCAACCTTACGACGACCGTGATTGAGCAGGGCATGTCGGGAGGGCAGATCGCCACAACCAATGAGGTCGAGAACTATCCGGGTTTCCCGCTCCTGAGTGGCGCCGAACTCGGCGAGCGTTTTCAGCAGCATGCAGAGGGCCTGGGAGCACAGGTTACATGGAGCATGGTTACGGGTATCGATTACGATGCCGATGCAGCGTTGTTTACGGTGCATCACGATATGGGCGATACGCTGGCCTCGAGCGTTATCGCTTGCATGGGTGCCACGCCGCGTCCGGCAGGTTTCGCAGGCGAGGATACGTATCGCGGTCGTGGCGTTTCATATTGCGCAACATGTGACGGCATGTTTTTCCGCGGCAAGCAGGTTTTTGTAATCGGTGGTGGCAATTCGGCATGCGAAGAGGCGCTGTTCCTGTCCGACATTGCCAGCAGTGTGACCATCGTGCTGCGCCGCGACCAGTTCCGTGCGCCGGATGGTGTTGTTCAGAAAGTACTCGCAAAGGACAATATTACAGTTAGGTACCAAACTAGTATTGTGGAGCTATCGGGCGAAGCCATGCCAACAAGGATTACCTTTAAGGACAATGCATCTGGGGAAACTCATGCCGAGTCATTTGAGCCCGGCTCGTTTGGCATCTTTGTCTTTACGGGGACGCAGCCACATACCGAGCTTGTTGAGCATCTAGTCGATCTGGCGCCTGATGGCGGCATTCTGACTGATGAATCCATGGCGACCCGCACGCCAGGTCTATTTGCCGCTGGCGATATCCGTTCCAAACGTTTACGCCAGGTTGTGACCGCTGTTTCGGACGGAGCCATAGCGGCAACGAGCGCATACGCGTTTCTCCGTGGATAAGTACGATAATATATCTTATGTAAGGTTGCTATCTTTAAACATAGTGGTTGGACAGTGCATCAATGTGCCGTCCAACCACTTTTACTTTGCGGCTATGTAGTATGCAAAACTATATAACCTAGAATACAATATAGAAAACGAACGGGGGCCTCTTATGAACCATGCTAAACATGTTATCCCGATGTCCGATACGTCGGTCAGCATTAAGCCTGAGGATATTCAGCCGACGGTTCTGCCGGATGCATTTATTCAGTCCGATATGGTGGGTAAACTCAACGCGTTGAGCCTGCCACGCTATGACCAGCTGCCCAACGTAACGCTCTATCGCGATCAGGTTATTGAATATGTTGCGCTGTGGATGGAGCCGCTTTCGATTTGCGTAGAGCAACCCGTTATCACGCCATCGATGATCAATAACTACGTAAAGGTCGGCCTCGTTCCTGCTCCGGTTAAAAAGCAGTATAGCCGTGAGCAGATTGCGCGTCTCATCGCCATTTGTATCTTTAAGCAGGTGCTGCCCATCGCTGCGGTTCAGGCGCTCTTTAATATTCAGCGCTTGAGCTACGACGCTCCGACGGCTTTCGATTATGTTGTCGATCAGCTCGAGGCATCGATTCGTGCGGCGTTTTCTGTTGAGCAGACTCCCGTGCCCGATACCGCACATCAGGTTACGCGCGAATCGTTGCTCGTGCGCAGTGCGGTATCGTCCTTCGTTTCGAAGGCGTATCTGATGAGCTATCTCAAGTTCAATGGGTTTAATAGCTAACCGAGGTATAAGATGGGCGGGATAAAGAGCCAATGGCTCCTTATCCCGCCCATACGTTTGTCTAGTTGGATATTATCGGCCCGACGCCACGCCCATACCGTAGCCGATAATGAGGCCGTGCATCTCGGCATAGTATGAATCTAGCCCGTTACAGGGCATGATAATCGTCTTGGAGCCGGGCCAATGCTCCACAATGCGGCTGGCAAGTGCTTGGGCGCCCGCCTCATTCTCGACATGGTCGATAACGACCTCGCCGCCGGTAAAGCCTTCGGCCTCCATGGTGTCGACAATCTTGGTGAGCATCTTCTTTTCGCCGCGGGTGTGCCCAACGAGTTCAATTTTGCCCGCTTCGCTCGCCGTGCCCAAAATGCGGATATTGAGCTTGTTAGCAATAACGCCGGCCGCCTTAGGGATACGTCCGGCCTTCGCAAGGTTTTCGTAGTTGCACAAACTAAAGAGGATCTTGCTGTTCTGCTCCAAGCTATCGAAGTAAGCGCAGGCGTCCTCAAAGGAGGCATCCGGGTTGCTCGTAAGATAGCGGTCGAACAGCAAGAAGATCAGATCCATTTTGCCACCTGCGGCTCGCGAGTTAACCAAATGAATCTGACGGTTGGGCTCTTCGGCAAGCACCATGTCACGCGCGGTGGCCGCGGCATTGTAGCTTCCCGAGACGCCCTCGGAGATGGGCATGCAAATCGTCTTGTCAGCGAGCTTAAAGAGCTCAGCCCACTCCCCTACGCTTGGGCAGGCGCTCGATGATGCGCCGGCTTCCGATTGAATGGCAACATTAAGCTCGTGAACATCGAGCGAGAGGTCGTCAACGAATTCACGCTCCCCCACTCGGATCTTAAGGGGTGCAAATGCAAAGGTGGTATGAGGTGCGGTTGGTTGCCAATCGCGAAGATTGCAGCTCGAATCGGAGATAAGTGCCCAGCTCATTGAGGGTCCTTTCTAATTGTTCCCCAACAATTATAGCCATCTTTTTGATTGATTGGATGGCTATCTAGTTTTGAATACTAGATAGCCATCCTGATTTTATGGCCTTGATTATCGACTTTATCCGAACACCTCCCAC